>JAEFAM010000107.1 GCA_016287565.1 Clostridia bacterium | reverse complement strand
TGGTCAATTCTTTCGGGCTTCCGGCGCCCGCATGGAGCCTGCCTGTACCGGACTGACCGCATACGAATGAGCGAACGAGCGAACGGCCGCTCCGCCACGCCGGGCAACGGCCCCCATGGAACGACAGCCGGCAATATTCAGAAAATGACTAAAACTTTAAAACGCTCCGATATAGATATGACGGAGGGACCGCTGCTAAAAAACGTGATCCTGTATACTCTGCCTATCATTTTTACCGGAATATTGCAATTGCTCTTCAACGCCGCGGATCTTGTGGTGGTGGGGCGGTTCCGCGGGAGCGTGTGCGTAGGCGCCGTGGGAAGCACCGGAGCCCTCATAAATCTGATCATAAATATGTTCATCGGCCTCTCCGTAGGCGCGGGCGTCACGGTCGCCCAGGCCAAGGGCGCCGGAGACGACAGGGAAGTGCACCGGGCCGTTCATACATCCGTATTGACCGCGATGATCAGCGGGATCGTATTGACCGCGGTGGGAGTCGCGCTGGCGGGAGACCTGCTGAAACTGATGAAGACGCCGGACGACATATGGCCCCTGGCCACAAAATATATGCGCATCTATTTCGCCGGAATACTGTCCTCGATGGTATACAATTTCGGGGCGGCAATACTCCGCGCCCTGGGCGACACCAGGAGCCCGCTGATCTTCCTCACCGGCGCCGGCGTGGTCAACGTAGGCCTCAACCTGCTGTTCGTATGGGCGTTCGGGATGGACGTTGACGGAGTGGCGTGGGCGACCGTGATATCCCAGACGATCGCAGCGGTGCTGGTCATATTGTCCCTCATGCGCCGGGAAGATTCGGCGCGCTTCTCTTTCAGGAAGATGCGCATCTATAAAGGGTCGCTTATAAAGATCATGAAGATCGGGCTGCCCGCCGGATTCCAGAGCGTCATGTTCAACATTTCCAACGTATTCATCCAGTCCTCCGTCAATTCCTTCAACTCTGTGGCCGTGTCCTCGGGCAATTCCGCCGCGGCCAACATAGAAGGTTTCGTGTACGTGTCGATGAACGCCTTCCACCAGACCGCTCTGAATTTCGCGGGCCAGAACGTGGGTGCCGGAAAACAGAAGCGGGTGGGCAAGATACTGGCCTGCTGCCTGGCATGCGTATCCGTGTTCGGCATCACGCTGGGAGTCACCGGCTATCTTTTAGGCAGGCCGCTTCTGTCCATATACATCGTGGATTCGGAAGAAGCCATCGGATACGGCCTCGTGCGGCTCTCGCTGATCTGCCTCCCGTATTTCCTGTGCGGCCTCATGGACGTGACCACCGGGGCGCTTCGGGGCATGGGCTCTTCCTTCGTGCCCATGGTCATCACGGTCCTGGGAGTGTGCATTTTAAGGATCGTGTGGATATTGACGGTGTTCTCCGTACCGCGGTATCACACGCTGGAGATATTGTATCTGTCGTATGCCATCACCTGGATAATATCGTTTATTGCCCAGCTGATAGCTTTCAGGATAATGTTTGTCAGAACGAATTTTAATAAGAAGGTGTTTGTATGAAAGGGCGGAGGATCGTTATGCTGTTGTTGACGGCGTGTATGGCGCTTTCGGGGCTGGCTTTTTCCGGCTGCGGAAAGACTAAGCATTTGTCCCTGGAGAAGATGCTGGAGTCTCCCGAGGATTTTCCCATATCTTTTAAGTACGGTAACAAATATTACAAGGGATTCGGAGAAGGTTTCGAAAAGCTTTCCGAAGATTCAAAAGAGGTTCCGGACGGGAAGGCGTTGACCGCGTCGTTCCTGCACACCAAGAGCAACGTTACGTTTACGGTGGAAGGGAAGATATATTCCGCATACGACGCCTGCGAATGGACGCTCTGGTTAGAGAACAGGAGCGATTCCGAGACTTTCGACAGCTTTTCGGAGATAAAGGCGCTGGACTGGAACGCGGAAGGCGGCGACCCCGTGCTCAAGGGCATCAACGGAGACCTGGGGGACATGTACGCTCCCTACGAGTACGAGATGGGGGGCAAAGTGATCGTTAAAGGCACCAATTCCGGACGCCCCACCCACGGTGACTTCCCGTATTTCAACCTGGAATACGGCAACGGAGGCACCTTCATCGCGGTGGGCTGGCCCGGCAGCTGGATCTCCTCCTTCGACGGCACACAGAAAGGCTCCGTCAGAGTCACCGCCGGACAATACGAAACGAATATGTGCCTGTCTCCCGGCGACAGGATCCGCACGCCCCTCATCGTGATGGTCAATTACGAAGGCCGCGACGAGCTTAAAAATATGAATCTCTGGCGCCACTGGTTCATCGACTGCAATATGAGAAAGCCTGGCGGCGAGCGGTTCGAGCCCGTGTTCTGCGCCTCCTCCGGCGCCTCCGGAATGACCACCGCCCAGTTCAAGAAGCTCATCAATACATATACCGAAAACGGCCTTAAACTGGATTACCTCTGGATCGACGCCGGATGGTACACCAATGCCAAAGGCGAATCCTGCTCCTGGCCCGAGACCGGCACCCTTGACGTAGACACATCCCGCTTCCCGGACAGATTCGCGGAAGTCTCCGAACTTATGCACAGCAAAGGCGGAAAGGTGATGCTCTGGTTCGAAGCGGAAGTGATGCGCTGCAACGTAAATGACTTCCTGGAGAATATGGAAGGCTTCAAGAAAGAATGGTTCATGGGCACCGCCGCAGCAGGCTCCTGGCTCCAGGGAGAACTGTTCGACCTGGGCAATCCCGATTGCCTGGAATGGCTGCTCAACAAGATCTACAAGGTTCTCGACGACGGCGACATCGATATGTTCCGGTCGGATTTCAACGTCAATCCCGGCTCCGTCTGGACCTTCGCCGATCCGCTTTTCAAGACCGGATACGCCGAGAACATGTACGTCCAGGGCTACCTTAAAATGTGGGATTCCATACTGGAGCGCTACCCCGATATGATGATCGACTCCTGCGCCTCAGGAGGCGGCAGAAACGACATCGAGACTATGAGAAGGAGCGTGCCGCTTCACATCAGCGACTTCTGGGACGGCAACGACGACGGCTTCAACGAGCGCCAGACCTGCATGCTGGAATTCTCTCAATGGATCCCGTATTTCAAGCTGGAGATCCACTCGTCGGCTCCGGCAACGGTATACAATTACAGGTCGTCCATGGCTCCCTGGTTCATATTGAGCGTGAACTACAACGATAAAAACGCGGACTGGGCGAAGGCGAAAGAGATGGAGCTTGAATGGAGAGAATTGTCGAAATATTACTACTGCGACTTTTATCCTTTGACGAAGTGCGACAAATCTTCCTCCGCCTGGAGAGCCTGGGAGTATTACGACACCGAAAACGACAGCGCCGCGGTACAGATATTCAGAGGCCCCGAATCGGAGCAGTCTCAGATGACTTTGAAACTGTACGGGCTGGGTAACGGCAAATACAAATTAAGGAGCATCGACGGCAGCTTCGAGGAAGTCGTCACCGGACGGCAGCTGAAAAAAGGCTACAGATTCACGCTTTCTGAGCCTGAGTCTTCGGACATCATATTCATAGAAAAGGTCGGTTGAGGTATGCTTGGTTTGTGGATAGCTTTGGCCGCCTTAGGCCTGCTTATATTGATCACGCTGGGAGTGTCCCTGTGGATATTCTATATCGCTTTTTACAACAAAAACGACAGGGACGTTTCCAGGGACGTGCTCACGGGGAAAGATTACGACAGGTTCCACGATGAGATGCTGGGCCCTATCGATTCGGCGCTGAAGATACCTTTCGAGGAGGTCTACATCACGTCTGGAGACGGGCTCAGGCTCTTCGGTAGGATATATTTTCAGCGGGAAGGGGCGCCTTTCCACATACAGTTCAACGGCTACAGGGGCAATGGTATACGCGATTTCAGCGGGGGGCTCCAGCTGGCGCTGGGGACCGGGGACAACGTGCTCCTGGTGGATCAGCGGTCCCACGGTAAGTCCGAGGGACACGTCATTTCATTCGGGGTCAAGGAGAGAGCGGACGTGGCGAGCTGGTCGGATTATATTGTCCGGCGGTTCGGGCCTAATACGGTGATATTCGTGGAGGGAGTGTCCATGGGCGCGGCGACGGTGCTGATGGCCTCGGATCTGGAACTCCCGAAAAACGTTGCCGGGATCGTGGCGGATTGCCCCTATTCTTCGCCTTATAAGATCATATGCGAAGTCGCCCGGCATATGTTCAAACTTTCGTGGCTGGCAAGGCCTTTCGTGTTCACCGCGGCGCTTTTATTCGGCCATTTCAACGTTTTCGCCTCGTCTGCGGAAAAGTCGGTCAAAAATACCAAAGTCCCCATTATTCTGATCCACGGCACCGGCGACAATTTCGTTCCTTTTCAAATGAGCCGGGACATATACGCCGCGAATCCGGACATGATCACTTTCGTGCCTGTGGAAGGGGCGCCCCACGGGCTTTCCTGCCTGCAGGACCGAGAAAAATATACTAAAGCAGTTTTCGATTTCTGGAATAAAAATATCTCGAAATAAATATCACTGCCGCTCCGAACAGCGTTATCCCCAGAAGCGCCAGGAGCTGCTGCCAGCCCAGAGGAGTCAGGAAGAATATATGCCCGAAAAAGATGACGCCTGCGGAGAACAGGACCGCCATGGAGGCGCAGACGATTGCCCGGAGCTTAGAGAAGGGCAGGGAGACGCTTATCAGCATCAGCAGACCTATTATGCCGGCGGAGACGGTGGCAACGGTGGAGCAGACCTCTCTTGGCCAGACGGATTCCATCATTGACGCCGCAGCGGCGCAGACGGTGACTGAAATGCCTCCCGGAAGCGCCCGGAGCAGCACGGTCTTCAGGAAATTGCCGCGGACGCGCTCGGAATTGGGCTCCAGCGCCAG
>JAEFAM010000106.1 GCA_016287565.1 Clostridia bacterium | reverse complement strand
GCTCTGGCGGACCGTTACGCTCTGCGTAAGGCCTTCGGAACGGATGGTCACCGTTGTGCTGCGGTCCTCATACGTCGTGTTGGCGGCGGCCTTGACCGTGACCGTCACCGGGCCGTCAGAAGCCGTGCCCGACGATGGCGACACAGTCACCCACGAGTCCGAGGAACTGGCCGTCCAGTCATTGTTCCCGGTAAAAGAAATGGTTCCGCTGCCGCCGTCGGCGCTCAGCTCGACGGATGCCGGACCCGACAGGGTCAGATACGGTTCCTTCTTGCAACTGGCCAGCAGAAGGGCCGCCAGGCAAAGGGTAAAGGCGAGAAAGCGTTTCATACGAATTGGGATTAGTACGTTTATTGATTTGTAGAGAAATACGGACGGGCGATCAGTCTGAGGTTTTTTCCGTGTCTGAGGCTTCTTCCGCCTGGGGCGTATCCGAATGCTCGAGTTCAATGGGCTTGAACTCGATTTCGAGCAGTGCATCCAGATAATCCAGTGCCTGGCCCAGTGCGTCCTGCTGTTCGGGTGTCTTTTCCTGCATGGGATACGTTCGCTTTACGAACAGCAAAGATACAGCACCCCCGCGCGGAGACTTTTAGCATTCCGTCAATATTTTTTAGCATTTGGCGAAATCGTATAAAAAAAAGGATGGCCGTTTGACGAACGGCCATCCTTTAAAACACCGGGATTCAGAGGAATTACTTCGTTTCGACGGTCCAGCCGTCCGGAACGATTCCTGCCACATAATCCGCTGCCGAAGGGTCAGGGCTCCAGTTGGCGTCTTTGCTCATGACGAAGGTTCCCCCCGAGGGCACACCGGCAATCCAGTTCGAGAATGCATTCGCCTGCACGGTTGTTGCGAGCATCGTGATTTTCTTCAGCTTAGTACACTGCTGGAACATAAGCCCATATGTTCCATAAAGATTAACCACTTTTGCCGGCAGTTCCGGAGATTCCTCCAAGGAACTACAACCCATGAACATATTATTGTAGCCCAACATACCCACGGCGGTAGCAGGTAAAGCGGGAGCTTTGACAAGGTTTGTACATTCATGGAACATGCCCATGCACCCCGCAGCCTTCACTTCTTCAGCAAGGATATCAGGAGCCGTGGTAAGACTTGTGCATCCGTCGAACATATAACCATAGGCTGTTGCTTCTACTACTTTTGCCGGCAATGACGCAGGGACGGAAGTCAGATTGATACAATCCTTGAACATGCTTTCATATCCCGTTTCGCCAACCGTGGTGGCAGGCAGATCGGGTGTGGCCGTCAGGTCCGAACATCCTTGGAACATCTTTCCATAAGCATTCTTCGGCACCGTCATGGCCGGCAGCCTCGGAGCGGAAACCAGGCCTGCACAATCCTTAAATAATTCGTAGAAACAGTATTCGGTGAGACCCGGGCAATCATAAATCAGGCTCATGACGTTCCCGGAAGCCGCAAGCTGACCCTCTATGACAAATTGACTATAGATAAACTGGAGCGTCTGTTCTTCCGGGTTTGTCGATATGTTTACCGCTCGAGAGAAACCATTGGCGTTTTCGCCCCGGAAAAGGACATATTCGTCCTTGTCAAGGGAAATCGCGCTATAGTCCCAGTTTGACCAACTGCTGCCGTCCAGGCTGTATTCAAGCTCGGGAGCATTGCCTTCCACATTATAGAGGGCGACGGAACTTCCGTCCTCCAGGGCGGTGAATTTAAGGCAATCATTTTCGGCAGGCACAGCCTTGGTTTCTCTTTCCGCTTTGTAGATGGTTCCTGCCTGCAACTCGCAATTATCGATGCCGACGCCCTGATACCCCTCGATGCTGACGAGGTAGTTCTTTTCACCGTCCGGGGGGAACGCAACGGCGAACGTGGCCGCAGGCACGGGGGCGGGATCGCTTGCCTCGGTATCAGCAACTACGACGGTTCCGGAAATCGTCAACGTGCCGTTGCTGACGCTCACCTGATGGGTACCGGTGGCCACGCCGTTGACCGTGAACTCTATGACGGCGTTCTCCGGGGAAAGGGAGAATCCGTCTTCGTAAGCATACGCTTTCTCGAGGCTGAACAGTTCGACGGCCTCCGCCAGCGTGCCGGCAAAGCACACGTCAGGAATAAAATTAAATCCGAAGAGGTAATACACGTCAGCAGTAGCCATCCAGGGAGTAAACGCCCCGGCTTCAAAGGATCCGGACGGCACGAGCGTGGCTTCCACCGGGTTTGCCGTCGAGAGCAAATCGGTCGCCGTGCCCGTGAATTCATTCTCCGTAAAGATTTTACCACTGAACTTGCCGGAGCCACTATAATCAAGAGTTCCGGAGAAGGTTCCAGCCGTTTCGTGAGTGCCCGTAACACTCAGCATATCGCCTTCGCTGAAGCTGAGTTTCCTCGTTTCGGTATTAAAGACCGCCTTCGTGGAAGGATCCGCCTCGGCACGGGTCACATCGACCGACACGGGGATGGAATGAACTTTCACGCCGTCCTGAGGGTCCGCTAATTTCTCCCGGGTACAGGAGACGGCGAGCATCATCGTGGCCGCCGCCATCGGCAGCGCCATCATTTTCAAGATGTCCATTGCTTTCATTTCGCGTCTCGATTTAATTACACATTCTCAATCGGCCACGCTCCGCCGGGGCTGACAGGTACATCGCCGGAAGCAGCGATGATCTCTTCCAGGAACAGTTCCACCACCTTGATACATGGTGAAACATAAAGATCTTTTACTTCCTTCATCATAATTAAAATAATTTAAAATAATTAAATAACCTATCTTTCTTTTCAGTAATAGCAAAGTTAACACAGCCCCCGGCGGGATGCGTTAGCATTTCGTCAAATTATTTTGACATTTCGTGAAACCGCAGGATTTATCTGCATCAAGGTAAAGCAGGAATAAAAAATACAGTCGGTTTTTTATTATTTTTGTATTGTTCAAACGACAGATTTCATGAAAAAGCCGACCCTGATCCTCTTGTCCTTGCTCCTCTGTTGCATGCCGGCCTTCGCCGGAGCGGTGGAGGATGCTTTGTCCCATTTCGACGACAATCCCTCGCCGGCTACGGCGAATGCTTTTTTCGCCCGCCTGCTGGAGGAGGACTTCCTGGATGAACCGATATCCTATGCCGCAGGCTCGCCGGTGCAGGAACTGAAGGCGAACGTATGGTACTGGGCCGGCGAATGGTTCTACGATATGCAGGCGTACGCTTCCGCGATCGCTTACGGACAGAAGTCGCTGCCCGAATTTCCCGAAGACGATGATGAGTCGCGCGCCGACTGCCTGAACTTGCTGGCCATCAGCTATTTCCGTATGTCGGATTTTCAGAAGGCTGCGGAATATGCCATGCAGTGTTTCGCGCTGGACGAGAAGAGCGGCGATCCGGACCGGATCAGTTCCTCGCTCAACACCATCGCCGGGATCTACGTGGGCGCGAACCAGCCCGCCGAGGCGGAGAAGTACATCCTTCGGGCGCTTGAGTATGCGTCCAAGGTGGACAATCCCGCCCGGCTGGCCGTCCTTCAGGGGACAGCGTCCGAGGTGTTCCATGCAGAAGGGAAGGACACGGAGGCGCTCCGCTATGCCGACGACGCCTACAACACGGAGATGGCCCTGGGCCGGGAGTACAACGCCAAGGTGCGGTTGGCACAGAAGGCGTCCGCCCTCGTTGGCCTGAACCGCTGGAAAGAGGCGGAAGCGCTGCTGGAAGAGATCATCCCGTTTTTCAAAGGCGTGAGGGATGCGCATTCGCTCGGCATTGCCGACAACAAGATGGGCATGACGCAGATGGCGCTGGAACACTATGCGGAGGCGATTCCGTACTACCGGGAGGCAGCGGAGATCTTCTCGGCCCTCCAGGATCCCTACAACGAGATCCAGGCCCGCCGCGGCCTGTACGAGTCCCTCTGGCGGACCGGCGATCCGGAAGCGGCCAGCGCCGAATTCTACCGTTTCAACGACCTCAAGGATTCCATTTACAAGGTAACGACCGCGGAATCCCTCGCCCGTTACGATGCCGAATACGGCAACGACTGGCTCAGGCTGGAGAACCATGCCGAACGGCAGGCGCGGGTCCGGGCGGTCCTGATCGGCGTGGGCGTGGCGCTATTGCTCTCGCTCCTCGCCCTGGGCATCTGGTACGTCATGCGCCGCCGGAGCCGGACCCAGGCGGAGATCAACGCTTCCCTCAGCCAGGACATCCGCGAACTGCGCGAGAAGTACAATCAGTTGCATATCCATTACGACAACATCCTGCAGACGCGGGAGCCGGCCGGCGGCCGGGAGCACGAACTGGCCCCGGCTGACCGGGAGTTCGTGGAGCAAGCCGTGACCGTCGTCAACGACCTCATCGCCAACGGATCCGTCGATGCGGCAACGGCTGCGGAGCGCCTGCGCCTCAGTCCCTACCTGCTGCGCCAGCGGCTTTCCACCCTGCTCGGCGAAACGCCCCAGTCGTTCATCCAGACAGTCCGCATGCGTCGGGCCTGTTTCCTGCTGGACAACCATCCGGAACTCAATGTCACGGAGGTGTCCGAACTTTGCGCCTACTCCGACGTGGCCTCCTTCACCCGGTCCTTCAAGAAAACCTTCGGAAAGACCCCGACCCGATACGCCGCCAGAAAATAGTCCGCCCGTTCCGGATGTTTTTATGAAAAGTCAATTATACGCAAAAGCCCCGCAACATCGTTGCGGGGCCTTCGTTTTTCGCAGCGTTTCCGCTGCTCTGGTGACGCCTGCAGGATTCAAACCTGCGACCTTTTGATCCGTAGTCAAATGCTCTATTCAGCTGAGCTAAGGCGCCATTTCAACCGGTACGGAACCGGTCTATGCTACTCTGCCGGGGTCTCTTTCACCACGCGCTTCGCCTCCTTGATGCGGGCCTTCTTACCAGAGAGGTTGCGG
>JAEFAM010000031.1 GCA_016287565.1 Clostridia bacterium | reverse complement strand
GAGGATTCGAAGTTTACGGTATCAGGAAAGGGTATGAAGGTCTTCTTTCAGGCGATATGTACGAAATGAATCTCAGATCCGTTTCGGACATAATGAGCCGCGGCGGCACCATACTGCAGACCGCCAGGAGCCCCGAATTCGTTACTCACGAAGGCGTGCTTCGCGGTTACAGGATGGCCCAGGTGTTCAAACTTGACGCTATCGTCGTAATTGGCGGAGACGGATCCTTCAGAGGCGCCAGGGACCTTGCCCGGGTTGGTATGAACGTGGTCGGAATTCCGGCTACCATCGACAACGACATCGGCTGCACCGACCATACTATCGGCTTCGACACGGCGTTAAATACCGTTAAGGACGCCATCGACAAGATCAAGGATACGGCTTATTCCCACGAGCGCTGCAGCGTCGTGGAAGTAATGGGCAGGGGAGACGGTTATATCGCATTGAGCGCCGCTATCGCAGACGGCGCGGAAGCGTGCATTCTTCCCAAGACTCATTTCGATATCAACACCGATATCATAAAGCCCATTATAGGGTGCAGAAACCGCGGCAAGCATCACTACATAGTTATCATTGCCGAAGGCGTGGGAGGCACCATCGAGATCGCCAAACAGATCGAGGAGATCACGGGAATTTCCACCAACGCCACCATTCTCGGTTATCAGCAAAGAGGAGGCAGCCCCACGGTCAAAGACAGAGTTGCCGCCAGCATGATGGCGGTCAAGGCCACCGAGGTACTGGCAAACGGAGAGAGAAACAAGATCATTGCCCTTAAAAACGAAAAATACGTGGCCTACGACATCGAAGAAGCCCTTGAGATGACGAAAGAACTGGATCCTTCGATGATCGAAGCAAGCAAGATGCTCTCGCTGTGACGCTCATTTGCGAACAGGCCCGTTTGGATATTCCATCCGGGCCTTTATTTTTACAACGGACACGGATAATCAAACAATGGACGAAAAAGCTTTAAAATTATTGGAATTCGACAAGATATTACAAACCGTTTCGGATCTGTGCAGCTGCGAGCTGGGAAAACAGTACGCCTCGGAAATGGTCCCCACCGGCGACGTTGCGACGATCGAGAGACTGTTGACGGAGACTGAAGACGGCGTAAACTGCATTCTCAAAAGAGGAAGCGCTCCTTCCGCAGGCGTAAAGGATCTTAGGGGAGTTCTTAGAAGGGCCGAGACGGAATCCGTATTGAACAATCAGGAACTCTTGTCGGTAAAATCGATGCTGACTGCCGTGAGAAGGCTCAGGTCATACGCCTCTGTATCGGATGCCGAAGAGAACGAACTTTCTACTGTAGAACAGATGTTCGCCGGACTCAAAGAACTGCCTTTCCTTGAAAATCTGATATCCAGATGCATCTTATCCGAAGAGGAGATCGCAGACGACGCCAGCCCCTTGCTCGGCGACATACGCCGCAAGATATTCCAGCTCCAGTCGTCTATCAAGGACAAATTAAACGAACTTACCCATTCCACAAGATACTCCAAGGCGCTCCAGGACAATATCGTGACATTGCGCGGCGACAGATATTGCGTTCCGGTAAAGATCGAGAACCGTTCCGACGTACCGGGCATCGTGCACGATACTTCCGCCTCCGGGCAGACGCTGTTCGTGGAACCGGCTTTCGTCGTGGAATCCAACAACAAGATAAGAGAACTGAAAGTCAGCGAGCAGGAAGAGATCGCCAGGATATTGAAGGAATTGACCGGTATCGTGGACGAAAATTCAGATCTGTTGAGAGCGGACCTGCTAAACGTTTCGTATATCGATTTCACGCTGGCCAAGGCCACTTACGCGCTTCACGTCAACGCCGCCAGGCCGAATATAAATACCGAAGGGCACATCGATCTGATCCAGGCGCGTCATCCGTTGCTTGACAGAAAAAAAGCGGTGCCCATCTCTGTATCCATCGGTATCGCCACCCCGGACAGGCCTGTTCCGCCTTCCTCGATGATAATCACCGGCCCAAATACGGGCGGCAAGACGGTAACTCTTAAGACCGTTGGCCTGCTTCACCTTATGGCCCAGAGCGGCCTCATGATCCCCGTGTCGGAAGGCAGTACGGTATGCGCCTTCGAAAACGTTTTCGCGGACATCGGCGACGAACAAAGTATCGCCCAGAGCCTCAGTACTTTCTCGGCTCACATGAAGAATATCACGGAGATCCTCAAAAAGGCCGATTACAGGTCGCTGGTGCTCTTCGACGAGCTGGGTGCGGGTACAGACCCTGTCGAAGGCGCGGCGCTCGCTATGGCCATCCTGGAGCGTGTGTATGAGATCGGGTCTGTTTGCTTCTCGAGCACGCATTACAGCGAATTAAAAGTTTTCGCGTCAACTACTCCCGGCTTCATCAACGCCAGCTGCGAATTTGACGTCGACACACTGGCGCCCACGTACAGGCTCCTTATCGGAGTGCCCGGAAAGAGCAACGCTTTCGCCATATCTGAAAAGCTGGGCCTTGACCCGGCGATCGTTTCGAGAGCCAAAGAGTTCATCACGGCCGAAGACCTCAGGTTCGAGGATATGCTAAAAGGCATCGAACAGAACAGGATGATCGCTGAAGCGGAAGCCGCCGAGACCGAGAGGCTCAGGAAGGAAGCTCAGGACCTTGCGGAAGAAGCCAGGCTCAAGAGAGACGAACTTATAAGAGAGTCTATGGAGCTGAGATACAAAGCTTCCGTAAAGGCCAGGGAGGCCAATAACAAATCCAGGATCGCAGCGGAAAAGATGCTCA
Source organism: Clostridia bacterium (assembly GCA_016287565.1). GTDB lineage: Bacteria > Bacillota > Clostridia > UBA1212 > UBA1255 > UBA1255. The sequence continues at coordinate 22,600 of JAEFAM010000031.1, read as the reverse complement.
CCGAGATCAGGCGGGCGGCGCTGCTGGGGGGCAACGAAGCGGTCAAAGCCGCGGAGGCCGCCAGGCGAGAGTTCGAGCTCATCGCCCAGGAACTGGAGGCGGATATCGGTCAATCGGGAGAAAAGACCGGCACCGAACTCTTCTCTGCAGATGACGCCAATTTCGATTTCAGTGCCTTAAAACAGGGCGACAGGGTAAAGCTGATATCACTGAATACGGAAGCCACCGTGCTCGCTTCGCCGAAACCTGACGGCACCGTATACGTTCAGGCAGGAGTCGTCAAACTGTACGCTAAAAAGGACGACGTGATACCGGCCGCCGTATCCGGTACCGGCGACGCTTCCGGAACGAAAGGCCTTAAAAAGATAAAGTCCGGCGACAGGATCACCTCCGGAGCTTCAAACGTCCGCACAGAAATTGACGTACGAGGTATGACCGTAGAAGAAGCGAAGGTTGTCATCGAGAGGCAGATCAACGACGCGCTCCTTTCCGGGCTTGAAAGTTTTCGCATAATCCACGGAAAAGGCACCGGCGCGCTTCGCCGCGGCATACAGTCTTTCCTGCGCGAGCAGAAGGCCGTAAAAGAATTCAGAGACGGCGTTTTCGGAGAAGGGGACCTGGGCGTCACCGTAGCCAAACTCAAGTGAAATACAGCAAAAAAGCGGCCTCTTAAAGGACGAATTTCACTTGCCATATCAGATACAGGAATGTATAATCCTACTGTACCTATTTTATTCGGAGGTATTCAAAAATGTACAGTACAGACGTCATCCGTAACATCGACCCGGAAGTCGCGGCAGCCATCGATCTCGAGGTCAACAGACAGCGAAACAAGATCGAACTTATTGCCTCGGAAAATTTCGTTTCCGAAGCGGTGCTGAACGCGGTAGGAAGTCCGCTCACCAATAAATATGCGGAAGGATATCCGGAGAAACGGTATTACGGAGGATGCGAGTACGTAGATATAGTCGAGCAGCTGGCCATTGACCGGGCCAAACTCCTTTTCGGAGCCGAGCACGCCAACGTTCAGCCTCACGCGGGAGCCCAGGCGAATATGGCGGCCTTTTATGCCGTGCTGGATCCCGGTGATACGGTAATGGGCATGAGCCTTGCCCACGGAGGCCATCTGACTCACGGAAGTCCGGTAAATATGTCCGGCAAGTGGTTTAAGACCGTGCCTTATGAAGTCGACGAGTTTTCTCAGGTCCTGGATTATGACAAGATCGAAAAGCTTGCGGTCGAATCGAAGCCGAAACTGATCGTTGCCGGAGCCAGCGCATATCCCAGATTCATCGATTTTAAACGATTCAGAGAGATCGCCGATAAAGTGGGAGCCTATCTTATGGTGGATATGGCGCATATCGCGGGACTCGTTGCCGCCGGTCTGCATCCCAGCCCCGTGCCTTACGCGGATTTCGTCACGACAACGACCCATAAGACCTTAAGAGGCCCCAGAGGCGGTCTGATCCTTTGCATGGAGAAATACGCAAAAATGATCGACAAGGCCGTTTTCCCGGGCACCCAGGGCGGCCCGTTGATGCACGTCATAGCAGGCAAGGCCGTGTGTTTCAAAGAGGCGCTTTCCGACGAATTCAAGGAGTACCAGAAGAAGATAATCTCCAACTCCGCGGCCCTTGCGGCTTCGCTTAAAAAGCGAGGGTTCAACCTGGTCAGCGGCGGTACGGACAATCACCTTATGCTTCTGGATCTCCGCAATTTCCACATCACAGGAAAAGACGCCCAGCACCGTCTGGACGACGTCAATATCACCTGCAACAAAAACGGTATTCCTTTCGATCCCGAGAAGCCTTCCGTCACCAGCGGCATCCGTCTTGGCACCGCGGCGGTGTCCACGAGAGGCATGGGGGAGGAAGAAATGGACGAGATAGCCCAGCTTATCTATCTCACACTTTCGGATTTCGATAATAATAAAGAAAAGGCAAAAGCGGGAGTAAAGGAGCTTATTTCCAGATTTCCGCTGTATGAATGATTTATCCTGATATTCATACCGCAGCCTGAATGTCGATTTTACACGGGGGTTTTATCTTGGCGCCTGATCTGAACGAACCGCTCGCATACCGGATGTGTCCCAGGACGCTTGAAGAATTTGCCGGACAGAAGCACATTCTGGCCGAAGGAAAGCTATTATACCGTATGATCAAGGCGGACCGCCTTTCCTCCGTCATTTTCTGGGGACCTCCGGGCACCGGAAAAACGTCTCTGGCCAGGCTCATCGCTTCTACCACCAAAACGGATTTTGCCAGGATAAACGCCGTTTCTTCCGGCATCGCGGAGATCAAGCAGATCGTTTCGGACACGCAGAATCTGCTTCTCAATCCTTCGGGCAGGACCGTGCTTTTTATCGACGAGATACACAGGTTCAACAAAGCCCAGCAGGACGCCTTATTGCCCTACGTAGAGAACGGCACCATCATATTGATCGGCGCCACAACCGAAAATCCTTTTTTCGAGGTCAATAAAGCGCTTATTTCCCGTTCTACCGTATTCCAGCTTCTGCCCCTGACTCACGACGATATCGTGCAGGTACTGCGCATGGCGTTGACGGACAAAGAAAGGGGACTGGGCTCCTTCAACGTTCGCTGCGACGACGAAGCGGTGGACTATCTTGCGGACGTGTCCTCCGGCGACGCCAGAACGGCTCTCAATGCCTTGGAATTGGCTTTCCTGACCACTTCCGACGATCTGGGTACCGAGATACATATCACCAAAGAGATCGCCGCAGAATGCGTCCAGGAGAAGTCTATACGGTTCGATAAAAAAGGCGATTCCCACTACGACAATATCAGTGCCTTTATCAAATCCATGCGTGGCAGCGATCCGGATGCGGTGGCGTTCTATCTGGCAAGGGCGCTGGCAGGCGGGGAGGATATCAACTTTATTGCCCGGCGCATCGTTATCTGCGCCTGCGAGGACGTGGGCACCGCCAATCCCACGGCGCTGATCGTTGCTCAGGCGGCCGCAGAAGCCGTAAGGATGATAGGCATGCCGGAAGCCAGGATCATACTGGCGCACGCGGCAATAACCGTTGCCACCTCTCCCAAATCCAATTCGGCCTATATGGCGGTGGAAACGGCGCTGGGAGACGTGCGTTCCAGAGATACGGGAGAAGTTCCGCCCTGGCTTCGAAATCCCGTGACTGACGGCCTTCGGGAATTCGAATACGGCGACGGATATAAGTACGCTCACGATTATCCGGGCCACGTGGCTGACCTTGAATTCCTGCCCGATATCATGCGAGGCACGAAATATTATATTCCTTCCGGCAACGGCGCCGAACAGAAGATAAGCGAATATCTGAACTGGTGCGAAAAGCTCAAACAGGAACAGCGGGAGCAGGAAGGGAACTGATCATGGCTTTATTCAGGAAAAGGCCAAATGAATACAAATACTTCCGTATGAAACTGGACGATAAAACATATTCCGAGCTTTCCGCTTTTATCGACAGTTATTATGATCCTGAGTCTGCGCCAGAGCCTCTTCAGGCTGCCGCCATGCAGTCATATGCCGCAGGCGCCGCGTCTTCTTTTGATTCATTCATAAAAGCAGATGAATGCGACATGAGCCCTGTGTCCGAAATGGACGAGGCGGATTTTATATATACAGAAGCGAAGAAGAGAGCGCTTCCTAAAAACGTTTTTTCAAAACGTGCTTCATCAAAAGATTCATCTGCCGGTCGGAAAGACTTGGAAAGGCCCGTATTTGAAGGATCGGCTGCCGTCGATTTGAACGGGTCGCTGGTCGACGCCGTGAGCCGCGTCGACGAAAGCTTTTCCGAAATGCTCTTGAGGATGATCGACGCTCGCGGAATGAAAGATTCGGAATGCTATAAGAAGGCTAATATCGACCGGAAACTGTTTTCCAAGATCCGCAGCGATAAAAATTACAGGCCGTCAAAACCTACCGTTTTATCTTTTGCCATCGCGCTGGAACTGTCCCTCGAACAGACCAAAGAAATGCTTATGAAAGCAGGTTTCGCGCTTTCCCACAGCAACCTGTTCGATATCATTATCGAATTTTTCATAACAAACAAAAATTACGATATGTTCCAGATAAACGATGCACTTTACGCATACGACCAGCCTCTTTTAGGAGAATAGACAGACTTTTAAAAATGTCGCTTCGCAGGCGACCACACGCTCTAAATAACGTCCTATAATGCGATCGTCCCTTGAAGACAGGGGCGATCGAGTTTTATGGGAGGATACGACAATGAAAAAAACGATTAATAACGAAAACGTTAAAGAGGTCAGGGTCAACGGTGTCAAAGTAAACGAGGATGAAGGAAACGTGTCGGTCAATGCCGGCAACGACGTTACCGAACTGGTGTTCATCCTTGACAGGAGCGGATCCATGGGAGGACTTGAAAAAGACACTATAGGCGGGTTCAACTCTATGATTGAAAGGCAGAAAAAGGAAGAGGGAAAGTGCTTCGTTACCACAGTGCTTTTCGACAACGTAAACGAGACGATCCATGACCGGGTATCGCTTGAAGAGATCAAACCTATGACCGAAAAAGATTATTACGTAAGAGGCTGCACCGCGCTCATCGACGCCATGGGAGATACGATCCACCGCATCATGGACATCCACAAATATGCAAGAAAAGAAGACGTTCCTGCTCATACCATGTTCGTGATCACTACGGACGGTATGGAAAACGCCAGCCGCAGATATTCCAGCGACGACGTTAAGAAACTGGTGGAAAAGCAGAAGGCCAAAGGCTGGGAATTCCTGTTCATCGGAGCCAATATCGATTCCGTGGAGACCGCTTCTCATTACGGCATCGAGGCTTCCAGAGCCGTAAATTATCACGCTGACTGCGCCGGGACCAAGGTCGTTTTCGCCAGCCTCGGCAAAGCGGTAAGCAGGCTTCGCAAGGAAAGCGCCATTAAAGACGACTGGTGCGCGGAGATCAGCGAAGATTACGAAAGCAGAAAGTGACTTTTGATCAAAAATATGCTATAATCATCACCGCTCGGCATAAAGGGCGCTTCAGACCGGGAAGGAATTTCCCGAAGTGATCGTCAGAAGGTACCGTTGCCGCAGCGGTGATTTTTTTTATTGGAGGTCAGATCGATGATAAAAAAAGGCGTGTACGACGAACTGGTGGAGCGGGGAATAATTGCCCAGTGCACCAACCCTGAAAAAGTGAAAGAACTGCTTGACAGCGAACCTGTCACTTTCTACGTTGGCTTTGACCCTACCGCCGATTCGCTTCACATCGGTCATTTCGTTCAGATAATGGTCATGGCGCAGATGCAGAGAGCCGGACACAGGCCCATTGCCCTCGTCGGCGGCGGCACCGGAAAAGTGGGAGACCCTTCCGGTAAGACCGATATGCGCAAGATGCTTACCGACGAAGACCTTGCCCATAACGTGGCCGGTTTGAAAGCCCAGCTCAGCAAGTTTCTGGATTTCGAGAATTCCGCCATTATGGTCAATAACGGCGACTGGCTCCTGAATCTGAACTACGTGGAATTCTTAAGGGACATCGGAGTCCATTTCTCCGTCAACCGCATGCTTACGGCCGAGTGCTTCAAGCAGCGTCTCGAGCGCGGACTCAACTTCATAGAGTTCAACTATATGCTTATGCAGAGCTACGACTTCTACAGACTGTTCAAAGATTACGGCTGCAGGATGGAATTCGGCGGAGACGACCAGTGGTCCAACATCATCGGCGGCGTGGAGCTAGTGAGAAGAAAAGAAGGGGAGGAAGTATACGGACTTACTTTCTCGCTCCTCACCACTTCCGAAGGCGTAAAGATGGGCAAGACCGTTAAAGGCGCCGTGTGGCTCGATGAGAACAAAACTCCTCCATATGAACTGTACCAGTACCTTCGCAACGTTGGCGACGCTGACGTTATCAAGTGCCTCAAGCTGCTCACTTTCGTACCCATCGAAGAGATCAGAGAGATGGAGAAATGGGAAGGCAGCAAACTCAACGAAGCTAAAATCCGCCTGGCATACGAGGTCACCAAGATCGTGCACGGACAGGAAGCCGCGGACAAGGCCAAAGCCACCGCCGAGGCGCTTTTCGGAGGCGCTGCCGATTCGGAGCATATGAACACCACTGCGATTCCTGCGGATATGATCGCAAACGGAGGCGTCAATATCCTTGACGCCATGGTGTTTGCCAAGATAATCCCTTCCAAAGGCGAAGGCCGCAGGCTTATCCAGCAGGGCGGCTTGTTCCTCGACAACGAAAAGGTGAGCGACCCGAATCTCGTCATACCGGAATCCGCTCTGGAAAACGGCGCCATCGTAAGGAAAGGTAAAAAGACGTTCCACAAATTTACGAAATAAACAGCTTTTTGCAAAGGGAAAGGCCGGATCGAGATGGAACACAGCGACGGAAAGTATATCGACCTTAAACAGGAGACCTGGGTCTGTACGGACGAACTTCAAAGGAACGTAACTCCGGAAAAATATCCTGCCAAAAGAGATGACAGGAAAGTCGGTATGTTCTATTTCCTCTGGCACGATCACAGGCCGGATCAACCTCTCGTAGACCATACCCGTTCCTATAACGAAGGCGGCATTCCGAAGGTTAAAGAAGATCTCGCGGCTGTACCTATGGGTTATTTGCAATACTGGGCGGAACCGTATTTTGGATATTACCGTTCGGACGATCCCTGGGTGATCAGAAAGCACGCTTCTATGCTCTCTGATGCAGGCGTGGATTTCATTTTCTTCGACGTGACCAACACCCTTACTTATCCGCAGACCTACGGAATGGTGCTCAGGGTCTTCAGCGAGATGAGATCCGAAGGCATCAAAACTCCCGAAGTCATGTTCATCACCAATACTAAAGGGGCCGAGACGGTTATGAAGCTTTACGGCGAACTGTACGAGCCCGGCCTTTATGAAGACCTCTGGTTCCGTTATCTCGGAAAGCCACTCATATTGATGCCTCAGGATGACGTTTCAAAGCTTCCGGACCACGTTAGAGATTTCTTTACCATACGCTACAGTTGGGCCTATACCAAAGGTCCCGCCGGTGAGTGGTATAGGAAGAACGAGGGCAGGAACTGCTGGCCCTGGGCCGATATGTACCCTCAGGAACCGGGACTCGACGGCGAGGGAAATTTAGAGCAGATGATCGTTATGTGCGGTTTCTGGGTCAACGGCAGTTACGGCACCAATGCCGGCAGAAGCTATAGAAAAGGACGCCAGCCTGACAATCTCTCAAAAGACGACATGGGTTTCGGACTAAGCTCAGGACCTTCCGGTGTCGGTTACGCTTTCTCCGAGCAGATCGACAGAGCGCTGGAGGCGGATCCGCCTGTATTGATGATCACGGGCTGGAACGAATGGACCGCCGGACGCTGGGGCTCCGATCCCAGATCCGGATTCAATCCTGCCGTAGGCCAGACCATCGCCAACAGCTATACCGTTGTCCCCGGGAAAGGTTTCGAAGATTATTATTTCGTTGACAATTTCAACGGTGAGTTCAGCCGCGATCTGGAGCCGGTGAAAGGGCTTTATAACGACAACTATTATTGCCAGCTGGTGGATTTCCTGCGTAAATATAAAGGCGCACGTCCGGTGGAGACCGTTTCGGGATGCGTTAAAATGGATATTACGGACTCCGATCCTTCCGAATGGGATCAGGTGGGTCCCGAATATCTTGACGCGCCCTGCGATACGTTCAGGAGGGACTGGCCCGGCAACGGCGGCGATACCCATTACGTGAACGATTCGGGCAGAAACGACATAGTTGCCGCGAAAGTGTGCTCCGACAGGCAGTATATCTATTTCTATTGCCGCTGCCGCGAAGATATAACCGAGCCTTCCGGCGAAAACTGGATGAACCTGTATCTGAATTCGGACTGCAATTGCCAGAACGGCTGGTACGGTTTCGATTATATCATCAACAGGCACCAGAGCGGCGGCAACGCCTCTATCGAAGTGTTCGTGGACAACGAGTGGAAATTCGAGCAGATAGGGGAGGCTATGCTGAGAGTTACGGGCAACGTGCTCGAACTTAAGGTTCCCAGGGCGCTCGTCAGGCTGAACGACACCTTCGATTTCAAATGGGCGGACAATTCCGTCGACGACGGTGATATTATGAAGTTTTACGATATGGGCGACGCCGCTCCCGACGGCCGATTCTGCTACCGCGCCAGACTTTGCGAGGATCGTTAAAATGGTTCTTTACGATATGCATATACATTCAAAATTCTCCTTCGACAGCTCCATGGAGATGGAAGATGCTGCAGAGCGCGCCATTGCCGCTGGTCTCTCCGGCATCGCTTTTACCGACCACCTTGACGTGAATTATATGCCTGACGGCAGCGATGTTTATTACTATTTCGGAGATTATCTTAAACGGGTAAACGAAGTCAGGGCGCAATATGAAGGGCGCCTCGATATATTGAGCGCGGTGGAAGTGGGTCTTCAGCCTCAGGTGTTAGATGAAAATATCGAGCGGCTTAAAGGATACGAATTCGATTACAAGATCGGATCGACTCATCTTATCAGCCGCGTGGACCCCTACGACGGTTCATATTTCAAGATCGAGCCTGAAAAGCATCACGCCTATAAAAGATACCTTCGGGAACTCATCAAGAACGTGGCCCTTTATCACGATTACAATACGCTGGGACATTTCGATTATATCATCCGCTACGCAAAATTCGATGACAATATGATGAGATATTCCGATTTCCGGGATGAATTTGACGAACTTATCCGCCTGATGATATCTTTCGGCCTGGCTTTCGAGGTCAACACCCGTTCATATGACAAGACTGAGATGGACCTGGAAGTGCTGAAGAGATTCAAAGCGGCAGGAGGCGAGACCGTTGTCATCGGTTCCGACGCCCACAGATATAACAGGATCGGCCTGGGCTTCGAAAAAGCGCTCGAATATATAAAAGCGTGCGGATTCAGATATATTGCCCATTTCAAAGAGGGAAGGCCTGTTTACGACAAGATCGGCTGATATATATCGAAGCTGTTTTTAAGCACAAAAAACCGGAGCCATTTGATAAGGCTCCGGTTATTTTTTCAGCAGATCTAATCAGATCATATCATATCCGACTTATCAGATCATTTCTTTTTCTTCTTGGCAAGCGCGATTACAACGCAAATGACCGCGATGACCGCAACTGCGCCGGCAATTATACCGATAATGGCGGGAGTGCTGAGTCCTGCCTTCTTCTCGTCATTGTTGCCGCTGTTTTCACCGGATTTTTCGGTGGCAACGGAAGCGGCGGTAGCGTCGCCTTCATCGGTCTTGGCAGGCTCGTCGGTAGCTGCAGGCTCTTCGGTGGCAACGGGCTCTTCGGTGGGAGCTGCGGTAGGTTTGGGAACGGCAACGCCCCAGGCTTCGATCTCGTCGATTCCGGAGTAGTAGTAATTCTGATCGTGAACGCCGCTGGCTCTGGTCACGTGGACCATCACGTACATTGCCCGCATATTCGTATAATATTCGAAGGTCTCGGTATGGAGAGTGCCGCCGTTTTCGGTAATGCCGGATTCCTCGCCGATCTGTACCCAGTCGCTTCCGTTTTCGGAAAGATTGACCGTGAATGAAGAAGGCAGGCTGCATCCGTTAAGGAAAGCGGTAGGAACGAGTTTTACGCAGTAGACGTCGGACAGGCGGTCGAGCTCGATGGTGATATATATGTCGGTATCCTGTTTCTTGGAAGCGCCGTACCATGAAAGTTCGAGGTCGGTAGGAATGCTGGCGGTGGGGATGTCCGTGTTATGGATACCGTCGGTAAGGTTGTGAGCCGTGAACCATGCGGGATTCTCAAGGCTGGGGTTGTCTTCGGGGTACGTGTCGACGTCTCCGATTTCGCAGACGGCTTCGCACTCAAGCGCCAGGTTGGTGGCGTTTTCGGGGATCTGTGCCGCACCGATGGTCTCTTCGGCGAAAATATTGAGAACGCCGGAAGAAATGAGTATTATCGCAGCAACAGCGAAAATCAAGATCTTTTTCATTTTTATACCTCCGTATGCGGACCGTTGTACGTCCGCTAGAATAACAAGTGAATATTAACTTATTTCGCCTCTTATGTCAATACGATTATTTTGTCCTGACGCTTGAATTAAGGCCGAAAATACTGTACAATTCAGCATAACGAAACTGCGCGCCGTCAACCTGAATATCGAAGCGCTCCTGGAGGATTTTTTATTATGGAAAGCATGCTCAGACACGTAAATTCTTACCTTCGCCAGTTGTCCGATTCCATTCCGAAAAAAGTGATCCGTCTGGAAAACATAGGGATATATCCCTGCGGCTACAAGACCGACAATACTTTCCCGGCCGTCGACGTTTTCAGGCCTTACGAATGGGGCAGCGAATGGGGCAAGGGCAACGACTCTCACGCCTGGTTCCACATCCCGATAGAAGTGCCCGAGGATATGCGCGGAGACGATACTCTCGAACTTTGCATCCATACGGACAGGGGAGGATGGGACGCGGACAATCCCCAGTTCCTGTGCTATGTCGACGGCATAATGCGCCAGGGTTTCGATACTAATCACCGCGAACTGGTGCTGGGCGGCGGCAGGGACTTTTACGACGTTTACGTTTACGCCTACACCGGCCCCAGAGTGACCACTACCCGCGTGATGCCTTACCTGCGCACCGTCAACGACGACGTGAGGCAGCTTTATTACGATATTTCCGTCCCCAGATTCGCCCTGGATACTCTCGGCACCAACACTCCCGAATATATGGAGATATTGACCACGCTCAGCATGGCGCTTCGGAAGGTCAATATGCTGGAGCCTCGCGGTGAAGAGTTCCACAGGTCCGTTGCCGACGCGCTGGCCTATCTCAAAAAGAATCTGTACGACCGTGCCGAAGAAAGCGGAACCACGGTCATCTGCATCGGCCACACCCATATCGACGTGGCGTGGCTCTGGACTCTCGAGCAGACGAGAGAAAAGGCGCAGCGGTCTTTTGCCACAGTGATCGAGTTGATGAAACGGTATCCCGAATATAAATTCATGTCTTCCCAGGCTTATCTGTACCAGGCCGTTAAAGAAGAGGCGCCGGAGCTTTACGAAGAGATCAAGAAGATGATCAAGGCCGGACGCTGGGAAGTGGAAGGCGCTATGTGGGTGGAAGCTGACTGCAACCTTACTTCCGGAGAGTCTCTGGTTCGCCAGGTGATGTACGGAAAGAATTTCTTCAAAGACGAATTCGGAGTCGACACCAGGATCCTGTGGCTTCCCGACGTGTTCGGCTACTCCGCCGCGCTTCCTCAGATACTTAAAAAATCCGGCGTGGACTGGTTCCTGACTTCCAAGATCAGCTGGAACGACGTAAATACCATGCCATACGACCTTTTCTCCTGGATCGGGATCGACGGAACTCCCATCAATGCCTATTTCCTTACGGCACAGGACAAGGGCAGGACCGACGCTTTTACCAAAGGCACCACCTACGTTGCCAGCACAGATCCCCGCATGATAGCCGGATCCTACAACCGGTTCCAGCAAAAAGAACTTGCCCGTGAATCGATGGTCACTTTCGGATACGGAGACGGAGGCGGCGGTCCCACCGACACGATGATCGAAATGGCGCGCAGGCAATATAAGGGCATTCCCGGACTTCCCAAAGCCAGGATCGGTTTTGCTGGAGATATGCTAAGGCGCATCGAAAAGAACATCGACGGCAATCCCAGGCTTCCTTCCTGGAGAGGCGAGCTGTATCTGGAATTCCACAGAGGAACTTACACTTCCAACGCCAGGAACAAGAAGAACAACAGAGACTGTGAATTCCTTATGCTTGACAGTGAGCTGCTCAGCGTTATGGCAGGCGTGGCCGCCGGCGCAGCGTTCCCTAAAGAGGAACTGCACAAATGCTGGGAGACTGTTTTGGTAAATCAGTTCCACGATATAATTCCCGGCTCTTCCATCAGGGAAGTGTACGAGCGCTGCGACAGAGATTACGCCTCACTTCGGGAGATCACCGGAAAGATCAGGAAGAACGCCCAGGAGCAGATCGCGTCACTGGTCGATACGGACAAGAAATATCTGGTTTTCAACCCGCATTCGTTCACCGGAAAAGGTTACGTCAACGTTGACGGACGCTGCGTTTACGTGGAGAACGTACCGCAGAAAGGATATATGGCTTCCGACCTCCGGTCGCGCAGGGGGGACAATCAGCTGGTCAGCGTCGACGTTGACCGCAGACTGATCGAAACGCCGTATTATAAGTGCGAATTCGACGAAAACTGGAACATACTTTCGCTTTATGACAAGGCAAACGTACGCCAGGTCATTTCCGGCGGCCCGGGCAACGAACTTCGCATTTACGAAGATTATCCGGACCAGTACGACGCCTGGGAGATACAGGAATTCAGCGGATATAAATATTATCCCGTCACCGGATTCGAAGCCGTTTCCGCCGTCGACAACGGAGGCAGGGCAGGCGTAAGGATCACGAGAAAATACGAGCAGAGCCTCATAACCCAGACCGTATGGTTCTACGGCCGCGACCCCAGAATAGACTTCGAAACGGAAGTGGAATGGGACAGCCTCCACAGGATCCTCAGGACCGCGTTTCCGGTGGATATCAATACGGACAAGGCTTCTTTCGAGATCCAGTTCGGTACCATAGAGCGTCCAACACACAAGAACACTTCCTGGGACCGCCAGAAGTTCGAGACCTGCGCCCACAAATTCGTGGATATGTCCGAAGGCGGATACGGAGTTTCGCTCCTTAACAACTGCAAGTACGGTCACGACGTACACGGGAACCTTATGATGCTGACGCTGCTCAAGCGTCCCACTTACCCCAGCGAAGTTGCGGATCAGGGGCACCACTCCTTCACGTATTCGCTGCTGCCTCACTCAGGGGCCCTTAAAGACGCCGATACGATCAGACAGGCATACTACCTCAACTTCCCGCTTTATGCGCTTAAAACGGCTCAGAAGGGCAAAATTTCGGATCCTGATGCAGCCGCCCGCAGGAAGTCTGTTAAAATGCCTGAAGCCTGGTCTTTGATCACGACTTCCGATGAGAATCTTGTCATCGAGACCGTAAAAGAAGCCGAATATTCCGGGGATCTGATCATCCGCGGTTACGAATCCGGGAACACGCGGGGCGCGGCAAATATCAGGCTGGGATTCGACGCTGAAGAAGTTTGGATTTCCGACCTTTCCGAGAATAAACTCAAGAAGCTCGAATTGAAAGACTCGAGGGAGTTCGTGCTTCCTTACAGGCCTTTCGAGATCGTAACGTTGACCGTCGTGAGGAAGTAATCATCATGAAGAGCGCTTTAAGAAAACATATCGCGCTGCTGACGGCGCTGCTTATATTCGCGTCAATAGTTTTGTCAGGCTGTGCCGGCAAAAACGGTCCGGACGTGCCTGCCGATACGGATCTTCCCGCCGTACCCACGGACGTTCCGGCAACCGGAATTCCTGCCACGGAAGTACCTGCCACAGACGTTCCCGACGAGTTTTACGAGACCAGGGAATATTCGTTCATTGACAACAAAGACAGGTTCAAGATCATGGGCCGGTCCGCGGATATGAGCAAGGGCGTTACCTGCGACTGGTCAGCCGCCGGATTTGCAATAAATGCTTATTGCCGCGGTGACGTTAAACTTAAACTGACAGTGAGCGGATCCTGCTATTTTTCCGTATTCGTTGACGGCGTAAAGCAGGAAGGGGACGTGCTGGCGAAAGCCACAACGGTGCTCGCAAAAGGACTCGAGGCAGGGGAGCACCTTATAGAAGTGTTCCGCCAGACCGAAGTACGCCAGGGCCTGGTCGTCTTAAAATCGCTTTCCGTCGAAGGAGAGCTTCTGGAAGCTCCCAAGGACAAACCTCTGCGGCTCGTATTTATCGGCGACAGCATCAGTTCCGGATTCGGAACGAATCCCAAGACGCAGACGGGAGCCGAAGACCATGTTGACGCTACGCTGGCATATCCGTTCCTGGTGTCGAGAGCGCTTGACGCGGATTTCGAGATAGACGCCGTGATCGGTATCGGGCTGGTAAAAGGATACGTTACCGAAACCATGGGAGAGATATTCAAATATACCGACTACTACCGGTCTAAAAAGACGGAATACACCTGCGACAAAAGAACTGACGCCGTGATCATCAACCTCGGCACCAACGACGCGACCATGAGTTCCGACCCCGGTTTATTCAAAGAAGCGGTCAAGGCACTTGTTCACGACGTGCAGGCGATGTACGGCAACAACGTCCCCATCATCTGGATCTACAATTCCATGCGCGCGGATCATTCTAAATACACACTGGAGGCAATAGAAGACCTGAAAGTCGAAGGGATCAATATCGAAGCGGAAAAGTTCAAGGCAGACGCCTCCGCGTACGGACATCCCGGAGTAAAAGCGCACCAGAAAGACGCAGACCAGCTTATAGAACTCTTAAAAAGCAGATACGGCATCGGAGAAATAGTCGAACCCGCCGGAGGAGATAATTAAATGGCAATATTTGAAGTTACAGAAAACGACAGGAGAATATACGAGACCGAGCTGAAAGACTTCCTGCCGGACAAGATCCTTGACGTTCACACCCACGTCTGGCTTGAATCGCTGACCGTTCCGGAAAGTGAAGAAAAGGTCAAACGCACCGTCACCTGGCCTTCGCTGGTGGCCAGGGACAACAGCCTTGAAGATCTTCAGGAGACGTACAGGCTTATGTTTCCGGGAAAAGACGTTAGCGCGCTGATGTTCACCAGCAGCGTCCACAGCATTGAAAGCGGCAGGGCCAACAACGTTTACGTTTCCGAAGCTTCCCGAAGGAGCGGCTGGCCTGCGCTTTACTACAGCCATCCCACTCAAAGCCCCGACGAAGTTGAAAAGATGATAAGGGACGGAGGTTTCGTAGGGATCAAATCATATCTCAGCCTGGCCCCCGAGTATATTCCCGAAAACGAGATCAGGATATATGATTTCTTCCCGAAAGAGCAGTTAAAACGCATGGACGAACTGGGCGCCGTGGTGATGCTCCACATCCCCCGGAAAGGCAGGCTGAAGGACCCTGTGAATCTTGAGCAGATACTTGAGATCAAGGCTGCTTACCCTAATATGAGGCTCATAATCGCTCACGTAGGCCGCGCGTATACCAGGGAAGACGTGGGCAACGCGTTTACGGATTATCTTTATAAAGTTCCGGATCTGATGTACGATTTCACTGCCAACTGCTGCGAATATGCTATCACTGAAGTGATCCGCCACGCCGGGCCCAAACACGTAATGTTCGGAACGGACATGCCCATACTTCGCATGCGCACGCACCGGATCGAAGAGAACGGGACTTATATCAATCTGGTCCCGCCCGGACTCTACGGAGATCCTTCTCAGGATCCACATTTAAGGGAAGTCAGTGAAGCAGAAGGGAAGAAGATTACGTTTTTCGCTTATGAAGAACTGCTGGCCTTCAAACGCGCCTGCAAGACGCTTAATATGACCAGACAAGACGTCAGCGATATGATGTACGGCAACGCAAAAGAACTAATCGACGGTGCCAGAAGATCGATCTACGGAGGTTAATTACTATGGAAAAAAGCTGCTTTAAAAAGAAGATCAAGATCGGCTACCTGCCCCTATATATCAAACTGTACGACGATTACCATCCCGGCATCAGAGCCGCGTATGAAGACTATATGAAAAAGCTGGTGGGAATGATCGAGGACAAAGGCTTCGAGGTGGTGCTCGCCGACGAAGTGTGCAGGGTCAAGGAAGAATTTGACCGCGCCGCCGCAAAATTCAACGCGGACAACGACATTGCCGCAGTCGTTACGCAGCATCTGGCATATTCTCCTTCGCTGGAATCCATCGACGCGCTGCTCTCCTTAAAAGCGCCTATCGTAGTATTCGACACCACGCCCGATTACCAGATATTGAAATACGCCGATACGGAAGACAGGATAATGCCCAACCACGGCATCCACGGGGTTCAGGATATGTGCAACATGCTACGCAGAAACGGTAAAAATTACCAGCTCTGCGTAGGGCACGCCAGCGAACCTGCCGTTATGAACGAACTTTGCGACCTCCTGAAAGGAGCCGCCGTCGCATCCGCCATGCGCAATTCCAGGATCGGTATGGTGGGAGGAGAATTCGAAGGAATGGGAGACTTCAGGCTTCCCGACGAGCAGCTCAGGCGCGAACTCGGAGTCGAGACGGTCAGGATGACGCCTGAAGAAGGTGTCGAATATACTTCTAAAGTAACTGAAGCGGAGATCGACGCGGAGATAGCTGCGGACAAGGAACGGTTCGACGTCAGAGTCGATAACGAAACCGCATACAGGGACGCTACCAAAGCAGGGCTGGCGGTCCGCAGATGGATGAATGACAAAAAGCTGAGCGGAGTTACCGTCAATTTCCTTCACACAGACCTGAACCGCATCCCCAAGATGCCTTTCGTAGAATGCTGTAAGGTCATGGAAAGATGCCAGGGCTACGCCGGAGAAGGGGACAACCTCACCGCTTCTCTTACCGGAGCGCTGATCAGAGTCTTCCCGGATACCACGTTTACGGAAATGTTCTGCCCCGACTGGGAAAACAATATGATATTGCTGAGCCATATGGGAGAAATGAATCCCAGATTGACCCAGCACAAGCCCGTGCTTACGGACAAGAAATTCAACTACAATTCTTGCGGCGACACCACTACGGTCTGCTCCAGCTTCCGGGCGGGAAGAGCCGTGCTGGTCAATCTCGCCCCCGCAAAAGAGGGATTCACGCTTATATTGTCCGAAGTGGAATTGACCGACGAAACGTCTCACACTTCCGCCTACGCTACCGAAGTGCAGGGCTGGCTGAAGCCTTCTAAACCTTTGCGCCAGTTCCTGAAACGCTATTCCGTATTCGGAGGCACCCACCACAGCGCGCTGGTGTACGGATTCAATCTTAAAGCCATCGCGGCCTTCGGAAAGCTTATGGGATTCGAGACTGTGATCATTTAATACGGAGCCGATGCGTTATGAAACCTGTAATCAGAACACCATATTTTGAGATAGGAACGAAAAATTACGTTTTCGGAGACAGACTGCTGGAACTTGCGATCTGCGCCGATAAAGCCGCTAAAGAGTACGATATCGACGTCATGTTCGTTACTCCCGCGCTGGAGATCCGCCGGGTTGCCGAAAACACTTCTAATCTTATCGTGCTGGCCACATATATGGACACGCTGAGGCCCGGAAGGGGAATGGCGGATATACTTCCCGAGGGGCTTAAAGCCGCAGGAGCAGTGGGCGTTGTCATCAACCATTGCGAGAAGCCAATGAGCCTGCCTCAGATGAAAAAGACAATCGACCGGGCAAGAGAACTGGATTTCCTGGTATTTGCCTGCGCTGACACACTCGAAGAGGCAAAAGCGATCGCCCAGCTGCATCCCGATATAATCAATCCCGAACCCTCCGGCATCATCGGCGGCGGCAACGGCGTTACGCCTATGGATTACGTGATGGATTCCATCCGGGAGATCAAATCTATATATCCCGACATCCTCGTTGAACAGGCGGCGGGAATAACTAACGGCGACCAGGTATACGACTTCATTATGGCAGGCAGCGAAGGCGCAGGAGCCGCTTCCGGAATAATGAACGCGGACGATCCGGAAGCCAAGATATACGAAATGATCGCTGCCACACGCAGAGCCGCAGACGATCTTAAAAAGCTTGGAAGATTATAAGGAGGAGTTAGAATGCTCAAGAAATACACTTTCAAATTAGAATCGAATCACCGCGCCGTAAGCTTTCACGATATAACCGATAAAGTAAAAGAGCTTGCCGCAGAGTCCGGCCTCTCCGACGGTATCGTGGTAGTGTATTCCCACCATACCACGTGTTCGGTGATAACGCAGGAATGCGCTTTCGACAAGTCCATGACCGGCCTGGAGACTCTTCAGCAGGACCTGGTCAACGTCTTCGAAAAGTGGATCCCTACCTGCCGCACAGAAGGTATGTACCTCCATCCGGGCCCCGAAGCGCTGAAGTTCGCAGAAGAACACGGCGAGGACAATTTCGGCTGCCATACCACGGACGCCCACCTCCGCTCCTCTATAATCGGCCGCAGCGTCACTATCGTAATGGAGGACAAAGAGATGGATCTGGGAGAATTCGGTCGCATCCATTTTATCGACTGGGATCAGACAAGAGGCCGGACCAGGACCGTAAAAGTTATGATCATCGGCGAGTGCAACTTTGCCGGAACAGTCAGTTTAATTATAAGAAATTTTGAGGAAGATTTATGAGATATCTGATCGGGCTTGATATTGGCACCTCGTCTGTAAAAGGCGCGTTGATGACGGAAGCAGGGAAGGTGGTCAACACCGCCGCCGGTACGTTTACGTATATTATCGACGGAGACGCCAGATTGCTGGATCCTCAGCATTTCTGCGACGTTTGCTTTGACGTTATTAAGACGCTCTCCGGCGAGATACCTGCCGATGAAAACGGCGAGATCGCAGCTATTTGTTCTTGCTGCGCCGCCGGTAATCCGTTGTTCCTGGGACAGGATATGAAGCCAATAACGCCTATTATAGGATGGCAGACAAAAATCCCCTGGGACGTTATCGACAGCGTATATACAAAAGCCGAACAGGACGCGTTCTACCGCAAAGTAGGCTGGGGCTTCTTCGACGGAATGCCTGCGGCTGACCTGGCCTGGATCTCTGTGAAGAAGCCCGAAATACTCGAGCAGACGATATTCCTTACGTTCAGCTCCGAATATATGAATTATCTGATCACGGGCAAATGGGGCATCAGCCATTCCATGGGTACTCCGACATATTTGATCGACCAGGAAAAAGGCGTATACGACAAATTTATGCTGGATAAATTCGGGCTGACGGAAGAAATGCTTCCTCCCATATACGATAAAGGCACTGTGCTTGGAACGGTGCTTCCCGAAATGGCCGGAAAGTTGGGCGTTTCTGCCGAAACGAAGATCGTGCTGGGCACCTTCGACCATCCCTCGGGAGCGTTGGGAGCAGGAGTCATTAAAGAGGGCGACATGCTGCTGGCCTGCGGCACTTCCTGGGTGGAATTCTTTCCCGTATCGTCAAGAGAATTCGGCCTCTCCACCGGAGCGCTTGTCGACAGATTCCTGCTGGATGGAGCCCCAGATTGCGTGATGCAGTCACTCGAATCCATAAACGACCTTATCAAAGACCGCCGCAAGACGTTGCTCGGAAACATTTCACACCGCAGGTTCGACGAACTCATCGAAGCGTCATTGCCCGATTCCGGAGGCCTTGAATTCGACTACACCGACGATGATTACGAGAGAGCAAGATCGTACGGCAAACCAGAGATCGCCAGGGCTATCATGGCCGGCGCAGCGAAACTGCTTCGGGATAATCTTATCAAATCTGAAAAGCTCGGCCTGCGCGCGGACAACATCACCGCCGTGGGCGGTACCACCAATTCCGCTACGTGTGTAAAACTCATTTCGGAAATACTGGGCAAACCGGTTTCGGTGGTCAACGGTCAGTCTGCCGGCGCCGTAGGTTCCTGCCTGCTGGCCGGTATCGGCACAGGCATATTCGGTTCCGAAGCTGAAGCCGTAGAGATCATGAAAGCAAATCTCTGAACCGCCGTCGCATAAAAAGAAAGGACGATAAAGTGAATTCGGAAACTATCAAAGCCGCAAAAAAAGTGTTTGACATCGAAAGCGAATGCATACGCGAAATGGAAAAACGGTTCGACGAAGAAGCATATTGCCGTGCCGTATCTCTGCTTACTAACGCGCAGCGCATCGGCGCCTCCGGCTGCGGCCATTCAGGAATATTGTGCCAGCATTTTGCCCATCTTATGTGCTGCGTGGAACAGCCTGCCAAATTCATTTCTCCCGCCGAAGCCGTGCACGGAGGAATGGGATTTTTGCAAAAAGACGACGTGTGCGTGTTCGCTTCCAGGGGAGGGAAAACTGCCGAACTGATCCCTATGGCCGAGATATGCAAAAAGAAAGGCGTCAAAATAATTGTCATCACCGAAAATACCGATTCGCCCCTGGCAATAATGGCAGACGTCGTGCTTAAACAGTACGTCAATATGGAGACGGACAGATATAATTGCCAGGGCACCACGTCGAGCACCTCTCTTGCCGTCATATTCCATGTTTTGCAGACGATGATCATAGAAGAGACCGGTTTTCAAAACGAAAGTTTCGCGCTCATCCACCCCAACGGAGCGGTGGGAGAGCGGCTTAATAAATAAAAGCAATTGGAGGAAAAAAGTAATGGAATTTAAAGTTTTTCAAAAAGAGATCGAACTGCAGTCCCGGGGCTGGGTACCCACGTTTCACGACGTCTCCAAAGAAGTTATGGAGATCGTAAAAGCCTCCGGAGTTAAGAACGGAACGGTGGCCATCGCTTCCCACCACACCACCTGCTCTGTAATGATCCAGGAATGTTCTCACGATATCGACAGCTTCGATCTGGAATATCTGCAGCACGACCTTCTCGATATCATGCGCAAAATGATACCTGATTTCGCGGAAGAACATCAGTACCGCCATCCCGGACCTATCCATCTTCAGTTCGGCAGATACGTCAACGAGCCGGGAGATTTCACGTCGATGAATACGGACGGCCATCTGCGTTCCGTTTTCTTTGGCCGCAGCGAAGTTATGACCATTAAAGACGGGGAACTTGACGGCGGAGAATTCGCTCATATCTACTTCGTCGACTGGGATCACGTGCGCGCCCGCAGAAGACAGCTCAATATCACCGTTATGGGCACCACCGAGGACGTGGGAGACAGAAAGTGGAATAACGGCGAAGTGGTCAATACTCTTCATAAATATACCGACGAAGAGAAGGCCTACGACGAGCATTACACGCTCCAGCAGAAGCGCTGACGTCAACTTCATATATTTCAAACTATGGACCGTACGAACTTTAAAATGAGTTTGCGCCGATTTCTGATCACCGCCGCGCTTATGGCGACGGCTGCCGTTTTATTGCTTACGGGGTGTTCGCCGATGGACCCATATTCAAAACCTCTCAACGTAACTGAGACAGATCTTTCTGAATACAAAGCCAGAACGCCTCTTCGCAATTCTGGAGATCAGATGCCCGTGCGCATATCCGACGGGCCGGGGGAGGATCCTTTCAACGTCCTTCCCGGTGCTGCTCCGGATCCTTTTATTTGCTACGATCCCGTCACCGATTATTACTACGGTCTCTGCACGCAAAACGCCTACGTAGAACTGCACCGCGCCAGGCTGCTTTCTGAGCTCTATACGGGCCCGGAAAGTCAGACGGTATATTACGCCGGGAACGAAGTGATCGGCTCTATTTGGGCCCCTGAGATGTATTTTTACGGGGATCACTGGTACATATATACAAGCGGTCAATTATCGGTGGAAGACGGCACCAAGCATCTGTTCGTGCTGGAATCTGAAACTGCGGATCCTTTCGAAGGATTCCATTTCAAAGCGTTCTTGAACAACGACCTGTTCGGTATAGATCCCACCGTGTATATTGACCATGCGACAGATCGTATGTATTTATGTTTTTCGGAAGTGATAGACGGCTGTCAATGGCTTTCAATTGCCCCGTTGACCTATCCCTGGGAGATGGGCAAGAGCGTTCCGATCTCGGACCCTCACGACTACTTATGGGAAAGTCTAACCGACGGACCGCTCAATGAAGGTCCTTTCTTCGTAACCTCCGGGAAGAGACTGTTTATCATCTACTCCGCCAACGGCTGCTACAGCGACACGTACCGGCTCGGCGTTCTCGAATACAACGGGGGAGATCCGCTCTCCAAAGACAGCTGGATCAAATCTCGCGATCCCGTATTCGTACTGAATAAAGATGAAAACGTTTTTGCGCCCGGTCATGCTTCTTTCTTTTATTCTCCCGATCACACCGAGCTCTGGATAGCGTATCATTGCTACTATACGAGAAATTACGGCGCTAAGCGGAGAATGCGCGTCTGTCACGTACAGAAGGTGGGATTCGACGAAAACGGTTATCCGGACTTCGGCGATCCCAGAGGGGGAGAAGTATTGCAAAACGTTCCTTCGGGCGAGTGACGGACAATTATAATTGATCGGGCGGAAACGATGGACAAGTTCGTAAAATTTATTGCCGCATCCAACAGGTTGATCGGGAAAGCGGGACAGATAGCGCTCTATATCATTGCCGCTTTTCAATTGCTTTTTCTTATCAGAGCGGCGGATCCCGGAAGGGTCTATTATGTGTTCCTGGTCGTGGCGACTGTCTTGCTGATATTGCTTTTAGCCATCAACGTTTTCCTGCTCATAGTAACCGTGATCCTGATATTTATGCACAAAGTGGAAGACGACGCCTCTTTCGACAGGGAAAAGAGCGACATCGACGTCTGGTCAGCTATAATAATGGGGTCATCGGTGATAATTCCGTTTCTGGCCTGGTTCGGGTTTTTGAGAGACGAACTGGCGGTCAACGACGTTTTGTGCGCTCTAATATGGGCCGTGCAGTTTTCAATGCTGTTTAATTCATACTTCTACAAGGCATTTTTGAAACAATACCTGCTTAAATAATCGCACTGTTTGCCATATCTAAACACCAGAAAGGCATTAAAAAAGGGGCTGTTTAAAAACCTCGCTTTAGCGAGGCTGGCAAACAGCCTCTTTTTCTATGT
>JAEFAM010000001.1 GCA_016287565.1 Clostridia bacterium | reverse complement strand
CATACCACGTATCGTCGGTCATGATCATCTTTATCAGCACGTATCCGGGGAAGATCTTCTTAAGGGCAGATTTCTGCTCTCCGTCCTGGATCTCCACTTCCTCGATCATGGGAATGATGATGTCGAAGAAGTAGTCTTTCATGCCGCGGTTCTCTATGGCGCGCTCCAAGCTCGTCTTAACCTTGTTCTCATATCCCGAATACGTATGAACCACATACCACAGCGGTTCGCTGGACACGTCTTCCAAAAACATGAATGCTGTCCTCCTTACCTCTCTCGCGTTCTCCCGGCCGCCGTACTCGAACGGCGCGCCTGCCGCTCAGCTCAGATCAGTTCCTGACGATAAGCTGAAGGAGCGAGGAAAGGCCGAAATCGCAGAGCCAGATGATCGCTCCGATGACAAGACAGAACACAAGTACAGAGATAGTATTCACAAGGACCTGTCTCTTGGTGGGCCAGGTCACTTTTTTAAGCTCGGAAGCGATTCCCTTAAAGAAGGAAGCTATCTTGGAACCTACTCTTTTGAAGATATTCGGCTTCTTTTTGCTGTCAGCTGCCATAATAACACATCCTTAACAGTATAGCCACGCGGCTCGAACAGCCGCTCCGGATCACTTCGTCTCTTTATGAGTCGTATGCTTCTTGCAGAACTTGCAATACTTGCTGAGTTCGATACGGTCCGGGTCGTTTTTCTTATTTTTAAGCGTCGTATAATTGCGCTGCTTGCACTCTGTGCATGCCATTGTAACCTTTACTCTCATGCCAGTCACACCTCCATCGCTAAAAGCGCGAAGACCATAATACACCTTTCGACATGGCGTTGTCAACAACTTTTTTGCGAAAGGCGCAGGTTTTTTTGATATTTTTTAAAATAAGCCGTTATTTGAACAGCGACGCCAGCTTGCCCAGCAGATTGTGGTTGTAGAGGAAGCCGCCCAGCATGGATTTTTTCATTGCCTCGGCGAATCCCGTCAGATAGCCGCAGGAGGCCAGCAGGCCGACCATGAAGGCGATGCCGTAAAGTATTGCCGCGCCCAGAACGAATCCGAATATGGCGCCTCCCACGGTGTCCAGCTGGTGCAGGACCGGGATGTTGAGCTGGCGTGTCTTTTTGACGATGGCTTTTATTATAAGTATCACTATGATTGCTATGACCACCACTATAAGGATGGCGATCAGGTCCATTGCCAGGGAAGCGAGTTTGGCGCCTATGATCCGGGCCGTATCAGCATCCTGCCCGTATACGTTGTCCGCGTCTTTTGCTGCCCAGGCCTTGAGCTTTTCCACCAGATATCCGGGGATGCTCGTGCTGCTTACGGCTTTCTCCCCTTCTTCCTGAGCGACCTCTTCATTGTCCGTATCGTACTTGTCAAGGGCAAGCTGCACCAGCTTCGAGGCGGAGTCGGTGATCTTTTCCTCCATCGAAGTCTTGTCCAGCAGCGACCGCACGGGGCCTCTCAGGGCAAGGCCCAGCAGGATGGCGACGGCAATGGCGAGCAGCGGCAGCAGCATCTGCACGAACCCTTTTTTCATACCGACGATCAGAAATACCGCCAGCACAGCTACTATAACTATGTCGATAATTACAGGCAATTCCGTCTCCTCCTTATGCGAAATCCACTATATAGATGCCGCCGGCCGTATTGACCGCCAGCGTCTTCGAGCCCATAAAGGCGATATCGACCGGCTCGGTCTCGAACTTGTATGAACCTATGATATTGCCCCCGGCGTTGACAAGGAATACGGAATCTTCCGTGAACACGGCCACGAACTCGCCGCTGACTTCCATGCCCCTGATCCTGCCTTTGATCTCGGTGGTCCCTGAGGACCCGCCGCTGCGGTCGTAATATCTGAGCTCGGACATGCCACCGCCGGAAACGTTGTCGTCGCAGAAAGCGGCAACGCATTTGTTTCCCGAGGTTACGCCGGTATCGACGATCATCTTCCTGCCGCCGTTCCTCGACCACAGCTCCTTCTCCGTGTCACCTTTTCCGGACACGGATGCGATCCGGCGGACCAGCTTGAGGGAGTCGGAATTGGCGGCAAAGAGCGTCCCGTCCTTCAGGTACCTGAGCTGCAGATACACGGCGCCGTCGGTCAATATAGTCGAATACGCTTCTCCGTCTGATGCCCGCATAAACACGGTGCAGCCGGACAGCGTTCCGCCTTCATAATATATGCCGGAAGCAGCGATCTGAGACCCGTCGGAAGGCTCCCCTGCGGCGATCATTCTGTATTTTCCGAATTTTCTGGTGAAAACTTCCGAAAGCCTGCCGTTCTCCTGCTTCAAAAGCGTGACGGAGGACTCGAAATCTTCCTGCTCGCAGATCGTTATCACGTCGTATGAACTGCCCGAGCCGGAGGATGATACGGAAGGCGCGCATGCGCAGATCAGGGCGTTTTCGGAGATGTGGCGCCAAAGGAAACCCGAGCCGTCGAAGGCCCAGATGCTCTTGCCCCCCTGGTCGGTGACGAGGATCAGCCGGCCGTCGCCGCTGAACACGGGGTTGTAGGCGCTGAGGGTAGAATTCCACTTCCACTTGCCCTCCGGATCGATGCCGGTGACACCGTTGTCGTCGCAGATGATGATGCAGCCTTCCACGGCGCCCATAATGTAACTGCCCCGGGGCGTGTATTCCACCTGGGTAAGTTCCGCGGTCAACACCTTGTCCGGGTCGCTCTTTTTCAGCTTCTTGAATATACCCAGCTTCCACAGCAGGATGACGGCGGCGACAATAAGCAAAAGCAGGACGACGGCTGCAATGATCCTTCTCCGGATCACCAGCTGCTTCCTGCGTTTTTCAAGGATTTCCTTATCGATCACTCTGCTTTTTTCTTTAGTATCGTTGTCCATTTTATCCGTCCTTGCTCTGTGAAAAGGGTTTCAGGCAG
Source organism: Clostridia bacterium (assembly GCA_016287565.1). Lineage (GTDB taxonomy): Bacteria > Bacillota > Clostridia > UBA1212 > UBA1255 > UBA1255. Next base: position 203,229 of record JAEFAM010000001.1, on the reverse strand, counting down.
CCTCAGCCGCCGTTTGCGGCCTCCGGATCTTCTATTCCCATTACTTCATAGAGATGGTCGATGGTGCCGGTGATGCCGTAATTCGTATTGTTCGAAGTCAGCAGGTACCGGTTGCCGTAACCGCCCTGATATATGCCGTTCAGATAGAAATACATTGTAGAGCCTTCCCGCTCGTAGCACTCCACGGTATTGACCGTGCCGTCCTGCTCCTCGTACCTGATGCGGCAGAGCAGCTCTCCTTTTTCGGCCGGTTCGTCGGCAAGCCCCGACAGCCTGAGACCGTACATGGCCGTACCTATGCGCTTGAAATCGCCCCGGAAATCCCGTTCCTCGTCATAATAGACGTTGGTGCCGTTGATGGTGAACACCTCGTCCTCGCGCTCTCCGGTGGCATCGTAGGTGAGCAGATATTTCCTTCCCAGCACTTCTATGTCAACCTGCTTGAGCTGGGTGTAGGTCACCATAAAGATGTACTCGCTCATAAAGTTCAGCAGAGGCGTGTCCGTGAAAGTGATGGCGGAAGATTTGACCAGGTACACGTCGCTGCCGTTGTCGATGGTGACGTAGTAGCAGGTCCTGTCGGGGGTCATATCTCCTATGGAGAGTATGATCGTCTTGTGAGGGTCAGTAACGGCAACTCTGAACCTGGCGGGTCCCAGCCCGTACTTCGACAGGTCGTCGCAGCCCAGCTTCTCGATCCCGGCCAGGGCGGTGGAGGTCAATGAAGTGACCAGCGCCTCAATAGTAGAAGTGTTGCCGTCGCGCTCGAGGGGATAATTGACGCGCCACGTTCTGTTCACGTCGACTTCGGTGCTGAGCACGGCCTGGAGCTTGAGGTAGTCGTTTCCGTCCTTGGTGATGCTGATCCTGCTGATCTGGCCGTTGTCATCGAAGGAGAATATCTTGGTATCCAGCAGATCCACCGCGTCAACCAGCGTGCTGTTCAGCTGGTATTTGTCAGCCAGGTACACCAGTTCCGTGCCGGTCTCCCAGGCGTAGCGAGAAGAGCCGCTCTGGTTGTCCTTGCCGTAGACCACTTTATGGGAGGCGCCGTCGCTCAATATCAGTTCCAGGGACGTGGTGCTTTCTTCGAATCCGAACTCGTACCGCTTGGACTCGGTCATCTCTCCGCTGTAGGCCACGCGGCCGTTTAGGCTCCGCATGGAGTTCAGGCAGGAATTTACGTTCTTGCTGACGATGCTGAGGTCCGGATGGGAGGTGGCCTGCCACTCTCCGTTGACCTTCTCCAGGGTCAATTCTTCCCCGTCGACGGTGCTGACGATCTTGACCACTTTAGAGAACGCGTCGGCATCCTCTCCGAAAAAGGCGAATATGGAGCCGGTGACAACGTCTGCGTACGGGTCTTCGGTGGCTTCGGGCGCAGGATCGAGCCAGCCGGCTTTCTTCGCGATGAAGAAACCGGTGAGCAGCACAACTATGACGCCGAGGGCTATTATGGTAGTCAGGTATTTTTTCATTGACGTTGGTCCCTCACAGATGGCGCCTCTTCAACCATACGAATATTCCGATGCCGATGATGATCAGCGGTATCACGACGGTGGCAAATATTCCCAGTCTGGTGCGCTGGGAGGCGGTGACCACCAGGTTGGTGGAACCGTAGTTTTTGGCGGAGATCTCGTTGCCCGCGTTGGTGCCGTAGCTGGCGATCATCCAGTCGATGCCCATGGCGTAGATCGACAGGGAGCGGACGGTGTATGCTCCGAATGAGGTGTAATACGTATCGCTAAACGCCAGCGTGGAGCCGAACACCACGGCGTGGGTCACTTCGCTGTAATTGAGGTTTTTGGAAGCGGCTCCCACGGTGAATATACCGGGTTGGGTCTTGGCGCCTCCGACGATGGCGGTGGACACCGCGGTCTCGAAGGTCTGGATGATGGGATAGTGGGTTATACCGGCGGAAGTCTCGTCGATGTTCAGCACGTTGACGGAGCGGGAGTTGAAGATGGGCACCTGGTATACGCTGGAATTCTCGATGGGGCCGTTGGAAACGGATTGTCCCAGGAAGGAGAATGCGTTGCCCGCGGCGGCGATCCTGTATTCGTCGTCGGACACCTGGTCGTTGTTCAGCGTGATGGCGAACATGCTCTCTAAAAGCCCGTTCAGGTTGGCAAATTCCGTGCCGCTCTGCAGGGGATCCACTGCCACCGCCAGCTGTCCGGCCTTCTGCTCAAGCCACTGCCTGATCATGACGGATTCGGAGGGAGAAATGTCGAATTTGGGGCCCATCATTATGGCCACCGCGGCGTCCTCGGGCATCTCGGTGATCTTTCCCATATCGAGTTCTTTAACGTCGCAGCCCAGCCCTTCGATATACGTGAGCAGCATGGAGTAATATTCGATGGCCTCCTCGCCGTGGCCGGTAACGTAGTAGACCACGGGAGACACTTCCGCGGTAACATAGAGCACTGCGGTGGTCAGCTTTTTCTCGGCCTGCATGCCGCTCTGGACCTGGTACGAATACATACTATTGTACGTCTGAGTCGTTGTCACGTACATGTCGCTCTCCGCCAGGCGCCGGGTCTTGTCGCCGCATTTGACGATGTAGTCGCCGGAAGAATAGGAATTGGCGTTGATCTTGCCCACGGTATCAAGGATAAAGTTGGGGTTGGCGTCCGGGTCGACGTAGGACACGTGTATCTTTTCGAACCGGTCGTACAGGTCAAGTATCTTGATTATGGACATCTTCTGGGTGTCGGCCTCTCCCTTCACGCGGTCGTAAAGGGCAATGATCTCCACGTCCTTCTCCAGGCCCTCCATATTCTCCTTCGTCACGTCGCCGATGGTATAGAGCTTTTCAGACGTCATATCGATGGTCAACGGCGTGGAGAATCTTTCCAGCACCACGTTCAGCACGATGAACACTACTATGGCGAGTATGGCGAACACTATCATATTGCTGCCGTAGCGGAAACGCCTGCGGAGCGTCTGTGAAATGCGTTCTTTCTTTTCGGTCCCGTTTCCGGGATCTTCCGTTTTCTCGAGGGCCTCGAAATAATCAAGTTCGTTCTTTTTCTTCATTTCACACACCCCCTCACTGCCAGCGTCTGCGCTCCACGTTCAGCACGGAGAGGAACACCATCATTCCGGAGAACGTGAGATAGAATACAAGGGAGGCGATGTTGAAGCCGCCCAGCGAGAAGTCGGAATAGCGCTTCAGCGGAGAGAGCCACTGAAGTATGGATCCGAAGGTGCCTCCTATGGTGGCGCCTATGGACTGCATATAGTAAAGCACCAGCAGCGCCACGATGCCGGAGATCGCGGCCACCACCTGGCTCTCCGTGAAGGAGGAGGCGAAGAGGCTGATGGCAAGATAGGTGGCGCCCAGCAGGAAGAAGCCTACGTAGCCGCCGAAGGTCTTGCCCACGGGGATGCCGGTTTCGGAAAGGAACGTCATCACGATGGGGTAGATCGCCGTCAATGCCACCATTATGCCGTAGAGGGTAAGGGCGGCCAGGTATTTGCCGACTACAACTTTCCACATCGGCGTGGGTGAAGTGCGCAGCAGCACTTCGGTGCCGTTCCTGCGTTCGTCGGAAAGGAGCTTCATGGTGAGCGTGGGCATCAGGAACGTGAGGTACGTTGACGTCATGGAAAGGGCGCCGGAGAAGTCGGTGGAGGCGTACAGCAGATTCCGAACCCAGAAGAACAGGCCCACCATCAGCATGAACAGCGCGATGATGGTGTATGCCACGGGAGAACGGAAGTACGCGTTCATTTCTCTTTTATAGATAGTGCCCATCAGTCTTCCTCCCCTCTCTCGTTTCCCGCGGTCTCGGAAACGTATTTGTCGTTGTTTACGATGTCAATGAATATCTCTTCCATGGACCTGCCTACGGGCCTCAGTTCGATCACGGGAAGCGAGGCTCGGGCAAGTTCGTTGAACAGCGGGCGGCGGACGTCAACGTTCCTGGACGATTCCACATTGAACAGCGCGGCGTCCTTGTCCACCCGGAGGAAAGTGACGTTCCTGACGCCGCTGACCTCGGAGATGGTCTTCTGGATTGCGTTTTTATTGCCCACGACGCTGATGATGAACTTGTTCACGGAGCCTTCGGAGGCGGTAAAGTCGGAGACGCTGCCTTTGGCCGCGATCCTGCCGTGGTTGACCATTACGACGGAGCTGCACACGGCGTTGACCTCGGACAATATATGTGTACTGAGTATTATGGTGTGGTCGTGCCTCAGGGAAGATATGAGCTTGCGGATCTCAACGATCTGGCTCGGGTCAAGTCCCACCGTGGGTTCGTCGAGGACGAGCACGGGAGGATTTCCGACGAGGGCCTGGGCAAATCCCACGCGCTGGCGGTATCCTTTGGAGAGGTTCTTTATAAGGCGCTTTTTCATGTCCCCGATCTTCACCAGGTAAAGGATGTCGTCCATCTGTCTTTTGCGCTGGTTGAGGGGCACGGATTTCAGTTCGAAAATGAATTTCAGGTATTCATCCACCGTCATGTCGCCGTAGAGCGGCGGGATCTCGGGCAGGTAACCGATCTGACTTTTAACTTCCTTCGGGTTTTCCATTATCTCGAAGCCGCCTACCTTTACGGTGCCGGACGTGCAGGGGATGTATCCCGTCAGAATGTTCATGGTTGTTGATTTTCCGGCGCCGTTGGGCCCCAGGAAGCCCATTATCTCGCCCTTCTTAACGTCGAAAGAGACGTTGTCCAGGGCAAGGAACTGGCCGTACTTTTTCGTGAGATTCCTGATCTCGATCATATTTCCTGATACCTCCGTATGGTACATTTCCATCCGTCCGCGGGCCTGAGGCCGCCGGCCCGTGGCCGTACGCTGCCGCCGCGTCAACGCTCCTTTGCGGGTACGCGCTGTGACCGGGTCAAAATATTACCAGACATTTGTGTCTTTTTTCGGGCACAAATCCACCATTTCATTGTACCATTTTGCTCGCGCCAATGCAAGCGCGCCTTCTCCCCCGCCCGGCGGCGTTAACACGCAAAAAAGTGAAGTCGCTGACAGGCGCAGCCACCTTTCTCCACGATTTACCGGGAGTTTCGGCAAACAGGCGAAACGGCCCTTCTCCTCTTTTTGCCGAAGGCATTTCGCCAAACGAGCGAAACTGCCTTTTTTGCTCATTTGTGCGGCGCATTCGGCGCATCAGACAGGTTTTTCGAGGGAATCAGACAAAAACGATAAAATCCTCGTTGCTCTCGCTCATTTCAGCGGAGGCGTTTTTTCTTTCCGCCAATATTTCGAGGGAAAATAATGATTCTCGAAAAATCCCTGACGTTCTTGCTCATTTTGAGGAGCGGAGCTACGTTAAACACGAGATCTTATCTCGACAGACAGCGCAGGTCGAACAAAGTTTCAAGGGAAAACCGAAAACTTGCGAAAGCCCTCGACTTTTCGCTTCGTCGAGCAAAAACAGACAGCGCACGCAAAAGGAGAGTTCGAGGAAAAATAACAAATCAGTCAAAATCCCTCGAAAAATGACGTCCTGCACCAAATCAGACAGCGCATCACGCGGCTGACGCGCAGTTTTTGTATTAAAAAAGGACAGAGCGGAATCGCCTTCCGCTCTGCCTCGACACTGTCAATTACGCGGCGTCTCTTCCGAAACTCATTCCACGTCCTTGATGGAGAAATCCATCCTGCCCTGCTTGTCAAGGCCGATGTATTTGATCTTGACGATATCGCCGACGTTGACCACGTCCTCGGTGTGCTCCACGCGGTACTTGGCCAGCCTGGAGATGTGGACCATGCCTTCCTTGCCGGGCAGGTATTCCACGAAAGCGCCGAAGGCCATCGTCTTGGTGACCTTGCCCTCGAAGACGGTACCGACTTCGATGTCGCCGGTGATTCCTTTGATGATGTCCATGGCTTTATTGGCCGCTTCCTCTTCAACGGCTGCAACGTAGATGGTGCCGTCGTCGTTGATGTCGATCTTGACGCCGGTCTCGTCGATGATGCGGTTGATGACCTTGCCGCCGGAGCCGATGACGTCGCGGATCTTGTCCGGATCGATCTTCATCTGGTACATCTTGGGAGCGTACTTGGACAGATGATCGCGAGGAGCGGAGATGCAGGGAAGCATGACCTCGTTGAGGATGCGGTCGCGGCCTTTATGAGTGAGCTCGAAGGCCTGGCGGATGATCTCGTAGGAAAGTCCCTGGACCTTTATATCTACCTGGATGGCGGTGATGCCTTTTTCGGTACCGGCCACCTTGAAGTCCATGTCGCCGAAGAAGTCTTCGATGCCCTGGATGTCCATAAAGGTGACGAAATCGTTCTCGTCATCGGGGTTGGTGACGAGGCCGGCGGAAATACCGGTGACGGGGCGTTTGATGGGCACGCCGGCGTCCATAAGGGCCAGAGTGGATCCGCAAACGCTGCCCTGAGAGGTGGATCCGTTGGACATCAGCACTTCGGAAACGAGGCGGATGGCGTAGGGGAATTCTTCCTCGGAGGGGATAACGGGTTCGAGAGCTCTTTCAGCCAGCGCGCCGTGGCCGATCTCGCGGCGTCCGGGGCCTCTGGAAGTCTTGGCTTCGCCGACGCTGTAAGCCGGGAAGTTGTAGTGATGCATGTAGCGCTTGGAGTCTTCCAGGTCGATGCCGTCCATCTTCTGGATGTCGGACATGGGGCCGAGGGTGGCGATCGTCAGCACCTGAGTGAGGCCTCTCTTGAACAGGCCCGAACCGTGGGTCCTGGGAAGGATGCCTACTTCGGCGCTGAGAGGACGGATGTCGTACAGGCCGCGGCCGTCAACGCGTTTGTGGTCGCGCAGGATGCCTTCGCGTACGATGCTCTTCTCAAGTTTGTAGATGGCTTCGCCGATCTTTGCCTTGGAATCGGGATATTTCTCGGCCAGCGCCTCTGCGGTGCGCTTGGTGATGGCGTCGATCTTGGCGTCGCGCTCCGGTTTGTCCGGGGTGTACACGGCAGCCTTCAGCTCGTCGAATACGAGCGCCTTCACGTCGTCGTAGATCTCGTGAGGAACTTCAGCGGATTTGTACGTGAACTTCTCTTTGCCGATCTCGGCGCGGATGCCTTCGATGAACTCGCAGATCTTTTTAATGGTGCCGTGACCTTTAATGATGGCGTTCAGCATCACGTCGTCGGGAACTTCCTGGGCGCCTGCTTCGATCATGCAGATCTTCTCGCGGGTACCGGCCAGGGTGACGTACATTTTGCTGCGCTCTCTCTGAGCGGCGTTGGGGTTGATGACGACCTGGTCGTCAACGAGGCCGAGCACGATGCCGCCGATGGGGCCGCCCCACGGAATATCGGAGACTGCCAGCGCGGCGGAAGTACCGATCATAGCGGCAATTTCAGGGGAGTTGTCCTGGTCCACCGACATAACCGTGTTGATGACCACCACGTCGTTCCTCAGATCTTTCGGGAACAGGGGGCGAATGGGGCGGTCAATGACGCGGGAGGTCAGGATCGCTTTTTCGGAAGGCTTGCCCTCTCTTTTGATGAATCCGCCGGGGATCTTGCCTACGGAGTAGAGCTTCTCCTCGTAGTCGACGCTGAGGGGGAAGAAATCGATCCCCTCTTTGGGCTCTTTGGAAGCGGTGGCGGTGGACAATACCACTGTGTCTCCGTAGCGGACGAGGCAGGCGCCGTTGGCCAGCTGGGCCATCTTTCCGAATTCGAGTGTGAGGGTCCTGCCGGCAAGCTGTGTTGTAAACGTTCTGAACATATCGTTCCTTTCCGAAGCCGGGGCGGTAGCATGTAGATTCTGCGCTCCGCGTTGTCCGTGGCCGGCCTGTTACGGGGCAATTTCCGCCTTGGGATCTATCCCCCGTTGTCCGCCTTCAGGCCGTCCGGCGCCCGAGCGTACAATCTACGCCCTACAGCCGCAACTTCTTTTAAAATATTTATTTACAAAAGCGAGACTCCGGTAGGGAGCCTCGCCATTGTGCCAAAAGATTACTTTCTCAGACCAAGTCTTTCGATCAGCGAACGGTAGCGCGCTACGTCGATCTTCTGAAGGTAAGAAAGGAGGCCGCGTCTGTGACCGACCATGATGAGCAGGCCGCGTCTGGAGTGGTGGTCCTTCTTATGGGACTCGAGGTGCTTGTTGAGCTCGTTGATGCGCTCGGTGAGCAGAGCGACCTGGACCTCGGGGGATCCGGTGTCGCCTTCCTTGAGGCCGTAGGTCTTGATGATTTCCTGTTTTCTTTCCTTTGTCATGATTTTTTCTCCTTGTTTTTTAATTCACCAGCATCCGGGAAGAGGTCGGAGAGTCCTGTATCCGGGAAGCGGCATACGGGGGAATGATATCACAACGCAAGGAACGGTGTCAACAGTATTTTTTTGAGGTATCCGGCAATTTTCCACAACGATGGCGGCATACGCCTTAAAAACACCTCCCGATCCTGCGACGGACAACGCAATTGGGATCGGAGGAGCGCCGCGACCCGTCGGCAAGCGGCGCGGCGCTGTCTCAAAGCCGGAAATGAGCGTGAAACGCCCACATTTTACCTCTTAACCCGGATTTCTGGGCGTTTTCGTAAAGGTGGCGCCGCCTCGAGGATTAAAATGAGCGAGAAACGCCCTGATTTTGCCTCTTAACCTGGATTTCTGGGCGTTTTCGTAAAGGTGGCGCCGCCTCAAAGCCGGAAACGAGCGTGAAACGCCCACATTTTACCTCTTAACCCGGATTTCTGGGCGTTTGAAAGAAGGTGGCGCTGCCTCAAAGCCGGAAACGAGCGTGAAACGCCCACATTTTACCTCTTAACCCGGATTTCTGGGCGTTTGAAAGAAAGTGGCGCTGCCTCAAAGCCGGAAATGAGCGCGAAACGCCTAACTTTTACCTCTTAACCCGGATTTCTGGGCGTTTGAAAGAAGGCCGCGCTACCTGTTGCCCAAAACGAGCGCGAAACGCCCGCGAACTCCGCTCTCTTCCGCTTTCCTCCGCTGCACGCACCTTCCTGCCAACGTTGACGGAACGAAAAAAGACCAGCGGCTTTGCTGCAAAAGAAAGCCGCCGGACTTTTACCTGACCGCCACGCCGTCATTGTCCCGCCCGAGAACCGGACCGGTCAACGCGTTGACGGCTGCCTGTCTGTTTCAGATCATTTCAGGATCTTGAATTTGCCAACCAGAGGAAGCTCCTTCGCCTTGCCGTTGACGGCGTTGATGATGCCGATGATGACGAGGACAAGGAAGCAGATGCCTACCAGGGAACCGAGGATTCCGAAGATCCATCCGATCTTGGGGATCGCGCCAAGGATACCTAAAACGATACTAATGATGAGTTCCGCGATGAAGAGCACCAGGCCCTGATTGCAGTGGAAGCGGGCGAATTTGGAATCTTTCGCCGCAAGCAGCGGGATAAGTACCAGGATGCCGATGTAGGCGAGTATCGCCATAACTTTGTTGCCCTCAATATCGGCAGGATCCATCTCTTCGGTATGATCAGCCGTATTGTTGAGATTCTTTAATTTCTCGTCAAAATCTGCCATTGTAAACCTCTCCTTTTGAAACGATTTTGGTTGAGATCTGTTATTTTTTCCCGCGGCGGAGCCGCAGGATATTATTTGCTGTAATTGTACTCCTTGTCGGGCGGAATGGCAAGAAATTTTCGTTATTTTTCGTTATTTTTCGTTAAAAAACCGCCGTGATCCGTCATTCCGTCGATCTCCTCACGCCTGTCCCTGCGTCAACTGCGGCCGCGCGGGCTCAGGCGCCGGTTTTTCCTCACAGCAACGGCCCCGGAGCAAGCTCAGGCGCCGGTTTTTCCTCACAGCAACGGCCCCGGAGCAAGCTCAGGCCCCGGTTTTTCCTCACAGCAACGGCCCCGGAGCAAGCTCAGGCGCCCACTTTCCCTCCGAGCAGCGACTTCAGCACCGGCAGCAGCGCCTTAAAGAAGAAATAGAAGCCCAGGTCGTTGGGATGGCAGCCGTCGACGCTTGCCGCCATCGTCACGTCTTCCTCATAAAGAGAAAAGCCGTTGATATAATAGACGTTATTGTCCCCCTCGCGAACCGCCCGGTCGTATGTCTCGCGGATGATCGCCGCGCGGCGGAGGTTGATATTGACCGCGTCCGGATTTATGTTCCGGCCGTCGGGCTTCGAAAGGAATAATATGGGCAGGTCCGGCTGCGCCTCCCTGACCGTTTTGTAAAGCGGATAATGGGTGCGTTCCAGGTGCTCCGGCGTGGGGGCGTTGTGGTCGTAATCGCACACGAAGGCCAGCAAGGGAAGCGACGCGATATACCGGACAATGGCGGTCTCCCCCAGCGCGCTGCCCGAAAAGCCCAGGTTCACTATATCCACGTCCAGCGCCCGGGACAACATCGCCTGATACGCCGTGCCGGGCCTCGAAGCGCATCCTCCCTGGGTGATGGACGACCCGTAAAACGCCACGGGCAATTTATATGAATACGTCCCGGGAGCCTCCGTCTTCGCCCCGGCCTGAAGTCCTACGTAAAGCTTGGAAACGTCGTTGTACAGCGGGAAATATATCACCAGGTCCTGCATGCCGCCGGGCGTGGGCAGCACGCTCTCGTACCCGTGAGGCGAAATAAAAGGCGGGATGAAAGTGCCCGCAAATTCCTGGACGCCGTTGCCGGAGGCGCCGCCGGAAATGCGGTACAGATCGAATCCGCTGACGCCCGTCACGGCCATATGCGGGAACTGGCACTGGCAATGCCACTCCGCGTGGATTGCAACGTAAGGCGAATCGGTGCGCAGCCTAAGCCTGATCCCCGCCGTGTTGGTGGCAAGATACGCCACCGCCTCGCTGGTTGCCGCTGCAACGTCTTCGGGCACCCTTCTAAACGGGCCGCTGCCGCAGTCTCCCGACGTACCGTAGACCCGGAAAATATCGCTGCCTGCGCCGAACCATTGTACGTCCGGCAGTTCCAGCGTTTCCGCCACTCTCAGATTGCTGTCGATATCGGAAATTTTCATACGTTCACCTTCCCTGTTTCCGGGCGCTTCAATCCGTCAGTGCCCCTATGTCCGCCGCGGTCCAATCCGCGCCCAGCTCCTTCAGCCGCCCGTCCGAAAACGTGCTGGTGATGCCCAGGCAGTACATTCCTCCCGCCTTTGCGGCGCGCACGCCGTTTTCCGCGTCTTCGCACACTATGCACTCAGAAGGATCAACTCCCAGCAACGACGCGGCCTTCAGGAAAATGTCAGGCGCAGGTTTGAGATTGACCACGTCGCCCGCCTTGACCACCGCTCCGAAATCGGAAGCGCGAAGGCCCGAAGCACGAATGTTGGCATTGACCTTGACCGCGTCGGCGGCGGAGGCAACGGCCAGCAGGTAGCCCTTTTCTCTCAATTTGCGCACCGTGGGGACAACCGCCGGAAACCTCACGATCTCCCTGTCCACGTCCCGGCAATATATCTCGTACACCCTGTCCTTCATCTCGTCGGAGTACACGCCCCCGTGGAGCCGGACAACGTTTCCGATGAAACTCTTTTCTCCGGTTCCCACGAAAGGCCTGAAATCTTCCGCCCTGGCCTCGATGCCGAACTCCCGGAGCCCTTCTATGGACGCCTTGTACATGGCCGGTTCGGAATCCACCAACACGCCGTCCATGTCGAATATTATCGCCCTGATCCTGCCCCGGACTTCGGGGCCGTCAAGAATCCCCATACGTTTTGCTCCCTGTTTTTGCCTTTTCAAACCGCTTCCGGAACGCTCCCGGAACGCTTTATCTGAATCCCACCACCACGGCGCCCATGGGACGGATGTCCGCCGGGAACTCGTAGGTGAGCCTCGAATCTTTTCCGCTGCCGGTTCGGCTGAAGCAGCCTCCGGCTTTGGTGAAAATGCCGTTGTCCGGATCCACCGCATGGACGCGGCTGTTTTCATTGACGCCGGTCCACCAGTCCGGGACGTCCAGTTTTATATTGCCCTTTACAGGCGAATCCGTGTAGTTCACGATGAGGAACGCCAGCCGGAAATAGCGCGTGTCGAAATACGACGAGATCACCAGGGGGTTCTCGCCGGCCGGAGCGGCTTCAAGCTCGCCAAATGGATAAATGCCTTCCTTACGGGCAAGTTCGGAGATCAGCTCGTTCACGGTATCTGCGGCAGATCCTTTGCCGCCCGGGTCCGTCACGGTGATGACTCCTGCGGCTTCGAGCTTTTCTTTTAATTTGATCGTTTCCGGCGTCAGATAATTCATATACGGCAATACGACCGCCCTGTAGCAATTGTCAGCGTGATACACGCCCCTGCTCTCGATGTGCGTCCTTTCCAGCAGCGTGCGTACGTCAACGCATTCGTACCCCACTCCGGAGAGCAGCAGCGCTCTGTTCAGCTCCTGCCATGACCGCTCCAGCCGCTTTTCGTCTTCGGCGTGCTCGCGCGCCCACAGCTGGGAATCGGACCCGAAAGAGGAGGCGAAGGCCGCTTCGACAGGATACAGCAAAAGCACCCTGTTCGCCATATGGGAGACAGCTGCGGAAACTTCCGGCTCCAGAAGGCGGCAGATATTGGCGGTAAAATCGCAAAAGTCCTTGAATTCCTGCTCCGAGACCAGGGTGTCGCTGTAATAGGAGGGGAACGCCGTCACGCCCAGCGCCCTCTGGAGCGCCACCGCGCCTTTCATTTCAGCAAGGCCGTATTTGCCGCCCTGCATATGGCCGGAGACCTCCGACATCACCTCGTCTCTGCCGTGCCATATGGCGGAAGAGGAAACGAGTTTAGGCGTGGGAGCCTGGCGCAGCACGCCTTCGGGGATCGTTGTCAGCATATCGATGCCTGGAACGCCCATATGAGAGACGAAGCGGAAGATATTGCCCTCGAAAAGCGGATGGTGAAGTATCTCTTCTTCCAGGAGCACGTGGCCGGAAAAATTGGTGCCGTTGGCGTCGCACCAGCCTCCCAGCTGAGTGAAAAACGCCTCTTCGTACATCTCGGAAGTGGTGGAATAAAATTTAAAACGGGTGTCCCTGTTTTCGTCCGTGGGAGGCCCGAAAAGATCGTCTAATAAAGGAAGAAGCTCATTGCCCCATTTTGCTTCGAACCTGCCGGGAAGCCTGTCGTCCCAGACCACCAGAGGCAGCAGCGGGAGCGTGTCGTCGAATTCGTCCCGGACTCTTCCGGGGTACAGGCCCGCGTTCAGATAAGCGGCCATTATAGAGGGCTCGTCGGTGAATATGGCCTCTATATCATCAAAAAGATTACCCAGCTCCCGGCGGTATGCTTCGTAGGTGTTTTCGATGAACGCCCTTACGGCGTCAGGATCCAGCACGTTGATATATCTGCGGGATTCGTGCACGTTGTGCTCCGCGTGGGTGCCTTCGTAAAGGCGCTTTATCGCGTAAGCCCTGGCAACGCCGTCTTCCCCGGCATTGACCGCGACGGGTTCTCCAGGCGCCGCTTCGGGCCGCACAAATTTTTCGTGCCCCCTGGGAAGCTCTATCCGCACGCTCTCCCCGGGCAACCCTTCGCAGGTGACCTGCACCAGCGCTTTTGCCTCGTATTCAGGATGATCCCGGAGCGTGATGCCTCCGGCGCCGCCGCTGGGATAGCCGTGCTCGTCGTAGAGCCACAGCCTGAAGCCCATGCTCTTGGCCTTTTTTAACGTATATCTCAGCGTCTCCCAGTTTTCGGGGCTCTCAAGGTACCGGTCGAAATCGACGTTGGTGACGATCCCGCCGTATCCCAGCCTGTACAGCCGCTCCAGCGTCCGGTCGACGGTCTCCTGCCTCTTTTCGGGACCGTCGTTTCTGCCGTATCCGAAGCCGTGTATCAGCTTCAGAGGCCTGCCGTTCATCTCATATGGTATAATCGCTTTTTTCATTCAGGGACCTCAGATCTCCACGCGATGCTCTATTGCCGCGCCCAGCGTCACGTCGTCCGCGTACTCCAGGTCGCCTCCCACGGGAAGGCCCCGGGCGATGCGGGTGGCGGTCACGCCGAGGGGTTTGACCAGCCGGGCGATGTACATTGCCGTCGCCTCCCCTTCCACGTCGGAGTTGGTGGCAACGATCACTTCTTTAACCGTTCCGTCCAGCCTTGCCAGAAGCTCCTTGATGCGTATGTCGTCGGGGCCAACGCCGCTCATGGGCGATATCTTTCCGTGGAGCACGTGGTATGTGCCGTTGAACTCCCTCGACCGCTCGATGGCCTGCACGTCCTTGGGGTCCTGGACCACGCAGATGATGCTTTTGTTGCGGGAGGCGTTGCCGCATATGTCGCAGACGTCCTTGTCGGACATATTCTGGCAGACAGTGCAGAATTTCAGCTGTTTTCTGGCGTCGTATATGGCCTGGGCGAAGTCTTTAACTTCTTCTTCGCTCTTGCGCATAAGATAGAACGCCATGCGCTCGGCGCTTTTGTGTCCCACGCCGGGCAGGGATTCGAATTTTTCGATCAATTTTGTTACAGACGCACCGTAAACGCTCATCGCAGCACCCTGCCGCCCCTATCGCGGCATCAGAAAGGAAGTCCCTGTGTGTACTTGCCCATCTTCTCCTGATTCGCTTCGTCGATCTTCTCGCCGCAATCGTTGAGGGCGGTCAATATAAGATCTTCCAGCATTTCCACGTCGTCCGGGTCAACCACTTCGGGCTTGATCTCGATTGCCGTGACTTTATGTGCGCCGGTCATGGTCACTTTCACCATTCCGCCGCCGGAGGTTCCTTCGAACTCCGTTTCCGAAAGTTCAGCCTGCTCCTTTTCCATCTCGCGCTGAAGCTGCTGGGCCTGCTGCATCATTTTCTGCATATTGTTGCCGCCGCTGCCGCTCCTCTGACCGAATCCGCCTCTGAAACCTTTAGACATATGAACAACCTCCGTGAAATCGTTAAATATTATCGACGCGTATTATTATAGCGTAAAACCGCGCAAATTGAAATGCTTTTTACCGGTGATCCTCTTTGCCTTCGCCCTTGTCCGCCCCGGTTCCGGACCCGGCAGCATTGCCCCCCGCCGCCTCTTCGATGCTTATGTTCCTGTTATGGTAGATGGGCTTCCACTCCACCTTCATAAAGAGGGCAATGATCATCGACCACTTGCCGATGACCTCGAAAAGCGGGAACATAAATATGTGCCACAGATGGCGGTACCAGGGCAATTTCGGTATGTGCTTGTGCTCTATAATGACGACGTACGCCGCCATTGCCATACCCGTGCCCCAGGAGGTCAGAAAGTTGATGCCGATGCCTCCCAGTACGCCCCATACCGGGCCCCAGGCGAATCCCGCCAGCACTATGATGACGATCCGCAATATGAACACCAGAAGCTTTCTGAAAATGGAAAAAAGCTCCCGGGGAAACACGGTCAGCAGCATATCGTAATTGCAATAATTCTTGACGGAGAAGGGTCGCCGGAAGACGTTCAGGAAAAGCTTGCCGCCGGTCTCGAAAAAGGCCTGGATGTGTCCCTTGGCCCAGCGGATCCTCTGGCGCAGCACCTGCCTGAGCACCGTAGGCTGTTCGTCGTAAAATTCTGCGTCGTTCTGGTAGGTTATCCTGAATCCGTCGCTTACCGCGTCCGCGCTGAAGGCCCTGTCCTCGGTAAGGGAGGTGTAGGTCCAGCCGCGCTTTTCGATGGCCTCGGCGGCGAACAGGAAGCCGGTGCCCTGGAGGCGCGTGGTGAGTTTCAGCACGGAGATGCCCCTGTTGGTGTTGCGGATCGTGCGCATCCAGTGGATGGCGTAGGAAGAAGAAATGCAGTTGTCGTCGTAATTTTTGGTGTTGCGGTATGAGGTGATGATCTTCTCCCCGGCGTCGAAGGCGTCGTTCATGCGGGAGATGTAATCGGAGCGCAGGAGATTGTCCGCGTCGAACAGGAAATAACCCTCGAAGGCGTCCCGGCCGTAGTCTCTGTATATGTTTTCCAGCAGGAACTGGAGCGCGTAGCCTTTCGTGCGGTGGTCCGGGTCCGTGCGCTCGTAGCAGATCGCGCCACTTTCCCTGGCGATCCGGGCCGTATCGTCGGTGCAGTTGTCCGCCACCACGAACACGGGCACTTTTTCCGGATAATCCTGCTTCCTAATGCTGTCCAAGAGGCTGCCGATCACCGCGGATTCGTTCCGGGCGGCGATCAGTATGGCGTATTTATGCAGGTTTTTCGCAGGGGGAAATTTGCGTGTCTTGAAAAAGCCCACGATCATATACAGGGCTTTGGGCAGGTACAGTACCGTCACCACCGTGGATATGACGCTCAACACTTTTATTATCACGGACAACGTCTGGGACATCCTTTTTCTCCTCCGCCGCTCAGCCCAGCCGGAACAGGAATTCGTCTCCGTCAACGCAGCCGCTCTTGCCGAACGTGCTGCCGTCGGGGAACTTTACGTCGATAGAAAACCGTTTCGCCGCGCCAGATTCAGGTTCCTGTTCCGCTGCAGCCTCCCTGCGAAGGGAGATGCGGACAAGGCCGTATGGCGTGGGAACGGCGCCTTCGGCCCATTCGGTACCGTATGTGAACAGATGGGGACGGATCCGAAGCTTTTTGTAGCCGTCTTCCGCCGGGAAGGCGCCCAGCACCAGGGCGGAAAGTTCGTAGGCGGGCGCGGAGCTCCAGCCGTGGCATTCGCTGCGGGGGCTGTCGGGATTCTCGCACCAGGTGGTGCAGTGGTTGTCCAGCATCCGCTGCCAGCCGGCAAGGAGTTTCGGAGCGTATTTGTCGTAAACGCCTGCTTTTTCGATCGCCCGGAACAGGAAAAATCCCATAGAGAAGCTGCATCTGGCCATATCCGGGCGGTCTTCCAGCGTGCGTTCCATCAGTTTTCTTGCATCTTCGCCGGTGACCACGTCAGCCAGCACGGCCCAGAGCGCGGTGTGTTCGCTGAATTCTCTTCTGGACGGCGTGTTGCGGAACAGACCGGCTTCGGCGTCGTAGCATCTTTCGCGGATGACGGCTGCCATCTCTTCGGCTCTGCTCCTGTATTCGGCGGCTCTGGCGGAGCGGCCGCAGTATTCGGCGATCTCGGCGGCGTTTCTGAGGGCGGCGGTGAACATCATTGACGATACCGTGAGCGGTTCGCCTTCGAGGCCTCCGGGGGTGATGCCGACGGGCCAGCCGGGGACCCAGTCAACGAAGTTCCAGTAGGGATTGGCGCCTGCCAGGCCGTAATTGTCCCGGTCCCTGAATATCTCGAAGGCCTCCAGAGCCTTGTCCACGGTGCCGAGGAAAGAAGAGACCTGCCGGACCGTTGCCGCAGTGGCCGGTGCGTATCTAACGTATTCGCGCAGCATTATCACCCAGAACAGCGTGAAATTAGGGATGATCTGGGTCATCGTGGAAGGATAGTTGGCCTGCAGCATGCCGTTGAATATCTGTGATCTGGCCAGGTCGGTGACGCCTTTTAATGGGAGCCTGGGGTCGGAGATCATGCGCTGGGTGAACAGCATTTCGAGGCAGCTGTCCATGTCGTATTCCTGCTGCTCATAATAGGGGCAGTCGACGTATATCTCGTGGGCGCAGCATTTGACGGTGTTCACGCTGACCTTCCACATCTCTTCAAAGCGGTCGTCGGAGCTCCTGAAGTAACCTTCCTGAGGGAACGGGTAGAAGCAGGGCCGGTAGCTGAACCGGTCAACGCTTATCTCTCCCCCGCTGACGTCCAGCCGTACGAATCTGAAGGCCTTGTACCAGAAAGGCGTAAATTCCGCCGCGCCGCTTTCGGGTATATGGACAACGTCGTACACCACTCTGTCGCCGCTGAACACCGCCTCCGGATCGGTATATACCGCGTCCCTGAGGCCTTTATAGAGCTCCCCTTTTTCGTTGCGGACAAGGTAGCTCTCGCTGTATGTGAGCTTTACCGTTGCCCCGGGCGTGCCTCTCAGCTTAAGCGTGGGCAATGCCGTGGTGTACACTCCCGCGTCGTATTCTTCGAAATTCTCGCCTTTCCGGGCAAGCGCAAATTCTTTTTCTTCGCCGTATTCCAGCTGGGGCACCGGCCTTTCTTCCAGCGGATATGCGTCCGCCAGGCCGAAAATGTTGTAGCCTCCCGGCGAAGGCGTTTCGAACCGCTGTATCGCCTCCGGCTCAAGCTTCGGGTCTCCCCAATGCTCTTCTCCCGGGGCAACGGAAATGTGTATCCCGGGGAAATGGCGGAAAGTAACGCTGTCGTCCCTCATACAGGTCCAGCTGTCGTCGGACCCGAAATCATATTTCCCGGTATTTCCCGGACTCTCCTGACAGTCGAGAACGTAATTTATCTCGCCTTCGAGCCACATCGCGGGCCGAGATCTTTTATATATGGAGATAAACGAATTTTCTTCCAGATGCAGGACCTTCAGGCAGAACTCGTTTTTTCCGCGCCGGAGCAGCGGCAATATCTCTTTTTCGGTGTAAGTCTCGTAATACCTGGAATATTCCGAGCCCTGGCAAGGTCCCTCTCCCGCGAATGCGCCGTTTACGTACAGGCGGTAGCGTGAATCTGCGCAGACCTTGATGCAGACCGACCGGACGGACAACGGCTCGAAGTCCAGCTCGATCTCTTTTTTGAAATAGTAAAAATGTGTGTCAACCGGTTTTGATACGGTGCGGATCCAATGACTCATACGCGGCAATCTCCTTTGCGGGTTCTGTCTGTTTCCTTTGCGGATTCGGTCTGGGTGAATTATAGCACAGGACTTCAGGAAAAACAAAATGAACGGCAGTCACGATTTTGTCCGTCATGGACAATGCTGCCCGACGGTTAAGTATGAAACGGATGCCACGGAAACCTGTCCACCGTTCCGCTCTTGAAATCGTTCCGCTTTTTCTATAAAATACGCCGTAGCCGCGGCGGAGCAGCCATTGCCCGAAAACGCGCCGGAAGAAGGTGACCTCGTTGACCAGATTTGTGTTTTTGTTCGTGTTTAATTTGCACTGGGTTTTTATACTCTATTTCAGCATAAAAAAGACGGCGAAACCGGGAGTCCCGCTGGAAAAGAGGTACTCGGCGGCAAGGCGGGCGGCGTTCGTTATAAGTAAAAAATCGAGGATCACGCTGAAATCGAGCGGGATGGAGAGATTGCCCGAGAAAGACGGGTTCGTGCTGTTCGCCAACCATCAGGGGCGGTACGACGGGATAGGAATCCTGGCGTCCTCAGACAGGCCATTGTCCTTCGCGCCGGACGCGAAGCGGGAGAACGTGTTCCCAATAAACAGCGTTTTCAAGGCGCTTGACGCGAAACCCATCGACAAGACCAACAGGCGCGCGGCGCTTAAGGCCATCAGCGAGATCGAGACCGCAGTGACGGAAGGGCGCAATTATATCATTTTCCCGGAAGGGATCTACGACGATTCTAAGCGCAATTCTCTGTACAAATTTCACTCTGGCTGCATGCGGATCCCGCTTAACACCGGCTGCCCCATCGTGCCGGTCTGCCTGTACGACACGTACAAGCCGTTCAACGCCAAAGGGCTCCGGCGCGTCACCTGCGCGATCGAATATCTTGACCCCATTTATTATGAAGAATATCGCGGGCTGAAGCCCAAAGAGGTGGCCGAGCTGGTCAAAAGCCGGATCTCGGAGGCGCTGGAGCGGCTGTCCGCAGGGTGATCTTTAATTATAGTACGCCAAATCCCACACTATATTCCGCGTCCCAGTTCGAACGCCTTTTTGTTCACGTCCAGCAGTTTCGGCGGGACCACGCTTAAAAGGGCCTCGTTCCAGACCTCGGCGGGGATCTCGGGTATTGCCGCGGACAACACGCCCAGGAGCACCACGTTGACGCATTTCACGCTGCCGCATTTTTCGGCGGCGGACAACGCGTCCAGCGCCGTGACCCGGAAATTGCCGCCTTTCAGGCGCTCGGGCACGTTTTCCGGATAAGTTGCCGTTCCGGACACCACGGGCATAGGCAATATCTCCTGCGTATTCATTATCACCAGGCCGCCGGGCTTCAGATAATCCAGCGCCCGCAGCGCCTCCACGCTCTCGAAGGACAATATCACGTCGGCCATGCCCCGGTCGATTATGGGAGAAGCGATGTTCTTGCCGATGCGCACGCAGGTCTCCACGCTGCCGCCGCGCTGGGACATGCCGTGCACCTCGGAGACCTTCACGTCCTTGCCCAGCCTGAGGGCAACGTCGCCTAAAAACCTTGACGCCAGCAGCGTTCCCTGGCCTCCGACGCCGATTATCAGAATGTTAAGATCGTCGATATTCATCACTCTGCCTCCTTCCGGATGGCGCCGAAAGCGCACATCTGCGAACAGAATTCACAGCCTGCGCACAATGAGCGGTCGATGCGCATGCCGCTTTCGCCCTTTATGATGGCCGGGCAGCCCACGCGCATGCAGGCACCGCATTTACGGCATTTTTCCGTGTCGATAAACACAGGCGCCCCGTATTTTACGCCTTTCAGCAACGCGCAGGGCCTCTGTGCGATAATGACGGAGGGCTCCGGCGCGGCGATCTCTTCCTGCACCGCTTTGCGGAACTTCTTAAGGTCGAAGGGGTCTTCCACCCGCACGCGGTTCACGCCCACGGACTTGCACAGAAGCGTCAGGTCAACGGGATACGTGTCCTCCATGCGGATCGTCTTGCCAGTGGTGGGATTCTGCTGATGGCCCGTCATGCCGGTGATGGAGTTGTCAAGAATGATGACGGTGGATGCGCCTTTGTTGTAAACGATATTGACCAGGCCCGTTATGCCGGAGTGCATAAAGGTGGAGTCGCCGATGACCGCCACGGTGCCCGGAACGTTGTCCTCTCCGTCGGAAGTTCCTGCGCCCGCGCCTTCCGCTGCCGCCGCTTCCGCTCTCGCAGCCGCTTCGGCCTTTTCCATGCCGTGGGACATGCCTATCGAAGCGCCCATGCAGATGCAGGCGTCCATAGCCTTATAAGGGGCCGCGGCGCCTAAAGTGTAGCAGCCGATGTCGCCGGTGACCCTGAGCTTCAGCTGGGAAAGCGTATAGAACACGCCTCTGTGAGGACAGCCGGGGCAGAGCGTAGGAGGCCTCATGGGCGCGTCATCGGGGCTGAGCCCGGACTCTTCGCCGGTTTTCGCTGCGGGAGTGACTGTGCCGTAATATGCCTGCCTGATCTTCTCGGTGCCAAGTTCCCCCAGAGGAGTGAAATATTTCTTGCCCTCCACGCCGGTGATGCCCAGCTGCCTGACGAAATTCTCGATATACGGTTCCAGTTCTTCCACTACCAGCAGTTCTTCCACGGTTGCCGCGAAGTCTCTGATGGCCTTTTCCGGAAGCGGATATATCATGCCCAGTTTCAGCACGGAAGCCTCGGGGAACACTTCTTTTACGTACTGGTAGCAGATGCCGGAGGTGATTATGCCCAGCTTCCGGCCGGGATTCTCCAGCCGCGTCCATTCGTTGGCCGTTTCCGTGAGGATCCGGTCGCGCTCCTTGACGACGGCCTGGCGCTTTTTTGCCATTCCGGGCATCATTACGTACTTCTGTATGTCTTTTTTATAGGGTTTTTTCGGTACGGGCGTTCTTTCTCCCGCTTCTACCGGGCTCCTGGAGTGAGACACGCGGGTGGTCAATCTCAATATGACGGGCGTATCGTATTTTTCGCTGAGCTCGAAGGCCTTTTTAGCGTATTCCAGGCACTCTGCGCTGTCGGAGGGTTCCAGCATGGGAACGTGGGCGGACAACGCGTAGAACCGTGAATCCTGGTCGTTCTGTGAGCTGAACAGGCCGGGATCGTCGGCAACCGCGAATACCAGACCTCCGTTGACGCCTGCGTAGGATGACGTAAACAGCGGGTCTGCCGCCACGTTGAGCCCCACGTGCTTCATACAGCACATTGCCCGTCCGCCTCCGATGGCAGCTCCTATGGCCACTTCGGCGCTGACTTTTTCGTTGGGCGACCATTCGCAATACACGCCGCTCATTTTTGCCAGCGTTTCAGTGATCTCGGTGCTGGGCGTGCCCGGATAGGACGACACCACGTGCACTCCCGCTTCCCAGGCGCCCTGGGCAACGGCTTCGTTTCCCAATAACAGTTTTAGCATATACTACCTCCGGAACAGCTCGGCGCAGGAACGCCGGCGAAAGTAAGGTCTATTTCGGTCGGAGCTGCGGCGCAAGCGTCAGGCTCCCGGCGCGAACGCGTCACAGATCTTCCAGCGAGTGCGTGACTTTGGTAACAGCGCGCTCCTCGTAGCAGGCGAAGCATTTGTCCACGTAATCCCTGTCCATCCGCGGCGTGATAAGGCTTACCAGCGGCACGATAACGAGGGTACCGACCATTGCCAGGGCGCCTGCCACCGTTCCGTCCGTGAATTTGAATATGAGGTTCGAGACCACCAGTCCCACGCCTCCGATGAAACTGACCCAGACCGCCGCCTTCGTGACCCGTTTGCTGAACAGGCCGTACATGAAAGGCGCCAGGAACGCGCCTGCAAGAGCGCCCCAGGAGATGGCCATCAGGTTGGAGATGAGAGAACCTTTGTCCATGGCCAGCACCACGGAAAGCACGATAAAGAAGGCGCAAAGTATGCGGATGGTCCACATCTGTTTTTTCTCGCTCATCTTCGGGGCAATGAACCCTTTGATCAGGTCCAGCGTAACGGTGGAAGACGAAGAGATGACCAGCGAAGAGAGCGTGGACATTGACGCGGACAACACCAGGACAACGATTATTCCGATCATCAGGTCGGAAAGGGCGCCGGACAACATAGTGGGAACGATGCTGTCAAAGCCGGTGACCGGATTGCCCGTTGCCGCGTCCGCCTCTACGTACAGCCGCCCGAAGCCGCCCATAAAGTATGAGCCGCCTGCGACTACCACGGCAAACAGCGTGGATATGATCGTGCCTTTTCTGATGGCCTTCTCGTCGCTTATGGAGTAGAACTTGTGCACCATCTGAGGAAGGCCCCAGGTGCCCAGGCTGGTCAATATCATGACCGCGATCAGGCCCAGAGGATCCGGCCCGAAGAAGGACACGAAAGCGCCGTTCAGCGTGCCTCCGGAAGTCTCCGCGATCTGAGTGGAAAGCTTCGCCAGGGCCGCGGTGAATCCGCCCTGCCCCGCCAGCACTTTATAGACCACGATGCCTATGCCGATGAGCATCACGATGCCCTGTATGAAATCGTTGAGCGCCGCGGCAACGTATCCGCCGAGTATGACGTACACCGCGGTCAATACCGCCATGGCAATTATGCAGTATTCGAATTTGATGTTGAACGCCATCTCGAATATGCCGGAAAGGCCTTTATAGATTGACGCGGAATAGGGCACGAGGAATACGAAAATGATTATGGCGGCCGTGAGCTTCAGGGCCTTGCTGCCGTAGCGTTTTTCAAAAAACTCCGGCATGGTGGATGTTTCCAGGTGCTTCGTCATGATCCTGGTCCTGCGGCCCAAAACGAGCCAGGCCAGGCAGCTGCCGATGAGGGCGTTGGCCAGGCCGATCCAGGTGGCGGAAACGCCGAAGCTCCAGCCGAACTTGCCGGCGTAGCCTACGAAAATAACTGCTGAGAAATAAGAGGTGCCGAAGGCGAACGCGGAAAACCAGGGGCCTACGTTTCTGCCGCCCAGTACGAAATCTCCTACGCCCCGCACTTTTTTACTGCTGACGATGCCGATGATCACCGTCACCGCCGCAAATACCAGAATACAGGCAATCTTTACTACCATACTACCGTCCTCCCGTTCTGTGATTGCAATGGTTCTGAGTCACTGACGTGCTTTTGTGATAAATACTCCGGAGTTCGGGCGCCGGATGACAGGCCTCCGTTCCGAGGTATCCCGGATTATATCACCGGGGAGGCGGGGAAGTCAAACAGCATGGCAAAAAACGAAGGCCCCGGTGGTCTGCCGGGGCCGGATCTGCTGATTTTTACGTCGTTTTGACGTTGTTTCGAGGCGTTTTACGGCTTTTTTGTGATCTGCGAACTGCGCGGATCCTCCGGACGGTGCGGGAGGCGTCACAGCGTCACAGGGCTCCCGCGTAGACGTTGTCCCGGATCGCCACCACGTTCCTCCAGAAGCTGTCGATGACGACGGTCTCCTGGGTCCTCTTCAGGTAGGCGTTGTGCCAGGTGCCGGATCTGGGCAGGCTCAGCTCGTGGACCGAATATTGAGCGTACTCGGGCGCCTTGTAGATCAGGGACCTGATCTCGTTTTTGGGAATGTTGGTAGTGACGAGCGGCAGGAGCACGTCCATCGTTGACAACAGCTGCGTGACGCTCTGGTTCTTGAACTTTTTGATGAGGGCGGAGACCACGTTTCTGTGCCGCTGGGTCCTGCCCCAGTCGTCGCCCTCCAGGTGCCTCTCCCTGGCGTACGCAAGCGCCTGTTTGCCGTTCAGCGTGTAGGTGCCCGGTTCTTTTATGCCGCGCACGGTGCCCTTCTCCGCCTCTTCTTTGGTGATGGTGATGTCAACGCCTCCCACGGCGTCGATCACTTTCGTGAAGCTGTCGAAGTTGATTATGCAATAGTTGGGCGCCACCACCAGGAAGTCTTCCTGCAGCGTCCTCTGGAGCAGCCGGGCACCTCCGTACGCGTATGCGCTGTTGATCTTTCTGTGCCCGACGCCGGGGATCTCCACGTAACTGTCCCGGTGGAAGGACGTGAGCCAGATCTTTTTGGTTGCCGAATTGAAAGAGACAAGCAGGATGACGTCGGAATTGCCCCGGAACGTGTCAACGTCCCTTGTGTCGGTGCCGATCACCAGAATGTTGTACACTTTGTCGCTCATAAGAAGATCCGCCTCGTCGTCAACGTCGGAGGTGGGTATGGGCGTGGGCGTCGGCGTGGCCGTGGGTACCGCGGTGGGCGTGTATCCCGCCGGAACTTCGGTGCCTGGCACGTCTCCGGTGGCTTCGGGGGTGGCGGTGGGATCCGGCTCGTCGGTCTCGTCGTACCAGGGATCGAGCTCTGGGGGCAGCGTGTCGATGGGGATCGGCGCCGTGTCGAAGGGGTCGTATGGGTCGTGGGTGTAGTTGATCTTGTCGATGTACCGGTCAACGGTGCAATTTACGAAGATGAAGGCGCCGGCGGCAATGACGATGATGACGATCACGGCGATGAGGGCAATTTTAGCGCCCAGGGGCAGCTTTTTCTTTTTGGGCTGCGCGGGATCGTTGGGATCGACGGTATTATCGGCCGGGCCAATGCCGTCGCCGTCGGAGTTTGCGTAACTGCCGTCAACGCCGTTGCCGGACCCCCTGCTCCCCTCTTCAGGGCGCGCGGACCCGAAGCCGGACTCCTGCCCGTCAAACTTTCTGATCTCTACGTCGTTGTCGTCGTCAAAACTGCCGTTCATATCTCGTTGTCCGCCGCGCCCGCCTGCGTTTTCGCCGATGGGCCGCGCGATTTATTGTCCCGCCGTACGCCTGAAAAAGACGCCCGCGGACTCACGAATCTTAGCATAACCGGTCACAAAACACAATAGAACCAGATCCTGCCGCTGCGTTTCGGGAGCGTCTCCTCGAAGCCGCCCGAGCGGAAATTCTCGCCGGACATGGTCCAGACCTGATTGGAGACCGGGTCGTAGAACCGGTAGATCCTGTGGAGATTTTCCTCCGGAACGAAGCCGAAAAGCGTCGTCCGGCCATCCTCGACGGCAATATTACGTATCACCTGGACGAAACCGTCCCGGCGCTCCGGATCGTAGAACTGCATGGCATACCAGTCGGCGGGGCTGGCGTTGGTCTCGGTCAACGGGTAGTAATCGGCGCGGAGCATGATCTCGGCCGCTTTTCGCCAGATGGGATGGAACGCGCGGCCGATCTCGAACCGCTCCTCCGGGTCGTTCCACTCTATCATCGAGGTGACGGAGGGCGTGAGGGCGTTCTGGTACGCGAACTCGTCAACGGGCATATTGCCGCCGTAGGTGCCGTCTGGCCTGTCCCAGCTCATATTGTGGGCGCGGAAATATGGTATCCACTCGAACATCTGGCGGTGCTGCTTCTGTTTGGTGGGATGGTGGCCGTAGCCGATGTCGGTGTAGTGGAGGGGCACGGCGCGCTTCATGGTTTCTATGTCGTTGCGGCGGCCGCCGGAGGAGCAGGAGTCGATCCAGAGCCCGGGGTTGCGCCTGAGCAGCTCGTCCCAGAATGCATAATAGCCCTGGATATGCAGGTTTTCGTGAATGCCCTGCCTGTTGTCCGCCTCGCCGCGGGCCCAGTAGCTCGCAGGCGCGAAGTTGAAATCCTGGCGGTAGACATTGACCCCGGCCTCTTTGATGACGTTGTCCACACGGTCGGTGATCCACCTGCGGGCGGCGGGATCGCCCAGAAACAGGAGTGCGTTGTCGTCCTCGGGGGCACCGAAGATCAGATATTCGGGGTGGTCGTTCCAAAGCTCCGTGTTACGGTAGACGCGCTCCGGCTCGAACCAGAGCAGCAGGTCGATGCCGTTTGCCTTGCATATTTCTCCGACCTTATGCATGCCGTCGGGGAAATGATCCGGGTTCGGGAACCAGTTGCCGGTGCCCGTGGGCCAGTTGTTGTTGCAGGGGTACCAGCCTGCGTCGATCCACCAGATGTCCGGTTTGAGGCGGCGGTCAATATACGTCTGTATCGCTTTTAGCTGGTTTTCTTCGGTGACGCCGCAAAATTCGGGCAATCCATCTATCATGAACGTGTGGAGCACCAGCTTGGGCTGAAGGGGTCTGCCGTCCTGCCTGGGCAGCACGTGGTCGATGTACCAGCTGCGCCAGAGGTTGCGGGCAGCGTCCTGGTCGCATCCGGCCGAACGCAAGTCTGTCCCCCGTTCGCGGCAGTCGGAAGCGGTCTGGAGCACCAGCAGCGGGGTGCGCACCGTCTCACCGGGTTCGAGGTAGGTGTTGAAACGCTTCTGAGACGCAGCGATCTTGACGGTCCCGCCGCTCTCGGAGGCGGTCAGCTGCCAGGTCCCGGTCCAGCCCACGGCGATATTGACGTCGTACCCGTCCAGGATCAGCCGCATGTACGGGAATGCGCCGTTGCAGGAGGTCCCGTCTCCCGAGGGCGCGATGCAGAGGGGCTCGGGGCACAGCGCGTCAACGAACCAGGAGTAGCCCTGATCGGTGACGTTGTCGCCGTTGCCGTGGAGAAGTTTCGCGTTATTTTTCCCGTCCCGCGGCTCCGGAGCCTCCTCGTTGAATGGCGTCAACGGAAATTCCGCTTCTGCCTGCCAGCCGGTTATCACCGCCGAATTCGCGGAGTCCGTGTTCGTCATAGACATGACCCATTCGGTCACGGGATAATCGATATATTCTTTGCATTCGGCCCTGAGCTCCAGGCCCGCGGGCGTCCTGCCGGTGATCACCGAGAAGATGATGTTGGCGTCGATCTTACGCGTTTCCGCTTTGGGCGAAAATTCCGCGGGGATGCCATTATAGGCAACTCCGTCGAGCTTGTAGCTGAAGGGGACGATGCCGCTTTCGGTGAAGCGGGGCAGATATTTTCCGAGGGCAAGATCTGTTTTTGACGGTTTCATAACAACAACTCCTGATTTCCTTTTGTTCGCCGGCATTGCCGGACTTTTCCCGGAATTTCCCGGGTTTTTCCGTAATTTTCCGGAATTTACGCGGCGTTTTTCGAAATTTACGGTTATTTCCCGACGCCGTGTAATATTTCCCGGGAAATATATTACCGTTTAAAAAGCGTTTATTTCAGCAACAGATACGATCCGTAGATATTCAGCCACATGCCGAATACCACCAGGACCGCTCCCAGCAAAACGAGGGCGCCACGGGCCATAAGGGCGAATTTAGACGTTTTGTCCGGGCCGTAACATTTCACTTTGCGGAAGAAGGGTTTGACGGAATATCCGATGAGAAGCAGCGCTGCGGGAACGATGTCCACAGTGTAGCGCATGCCGAACTGCCATCCGCCGGCGGTGCGGTGCATCATAAGGAGGAAGAGTTCGATCGCCCCGCATACCGTCAAAATAATAACTTCCACTACGGGAGTGTCGCGGAAGACGGAGAATTTCCTTGCCGTTTCCACCGTGTCCGGAAGTGCGATCGCCTCTCCGACGGCATTGCCGGGACCGCCTCCCTTTTTGCGGAGGTCAATGAATCTCAGTATGGCGTAGGCGGCGAACAGCAGCAGCGCCAGTCCGGCCAGAATGAATATCACGTTTGAAACGTAGAACGTAAATCCGTACTGGGAAAATTCCAGTTTTCCGTTGTTGTACGTGGGAAAAGTCTTGAAATACGGGGAAATATTGCCCTTCACGTTTTCCAGAGCGAATTTGCTGTATTCGGTGCGCATGAATTCAGGCAGGTAGTTGTGGCCGAATTCCAGGATATTGCCGAAGCGGATGTAGTTGTACCACATATAGGCCCCGCCGATGAGCGCCGGAGCCACGTAATATTTCCACGTTTTTAAGATCTTGAAATCGTATTTTTTCGCGGCAACGTATGCCAGCAGCACGAAGTAGATTATCTGGAAAGGCCTGCAGCCCACGGCCAGGGCAAGGAACGCGAAGGCCAGGTACATGCCTATCTTCCGCTCGCTCAGCATGGTGTAAAACGCGGCCAGCGTCAACAGCATACTCAGCGTCTGGGCGGCGAACCAGGGGCCTCCGGCGTATTTGTCGGCCGCCAGGAAGAAGGCTCCGGAGGCTGCGCAGGATAGCAACCCTCCTGCCAGCGAGGCGATGCAGCCGTATTTGAGCCGCCTGCCTATTAAGATGGCAAGGGCGAAGGAACCCACCACGTACAATATGGTCATGAAATTGTCCGGCGTCTGGCGGCCGAAAATGAAGCTGAGCAACAGCATGGGGACAGAGGGCGTGGGCGGGAAACTGACGTAATATTCGTTGCCCTCAACGTGCTGGATCGGGGCGTTCACGTCTCCGAAGGTCTCCCGGTACGCCATATAGTCGTCCTTGTCGTGGGTCGCCAGCCACTCCCGGTTGATGATCGCCAGCTCCAGGTGCGGATAGTTCTGGTCAAGTTTGGCCTCGCCTCTGCGCCATGCCAGCGCCTGCAGCGTGTAGCTGTCGAAGGAACCGTGCTTTTTATAGGCGTCGGAGCCTGCCTTGCCGTAAGTGGCGAAGATGAGGACAAGGAACAGCAGGCTGCTGATGGTGGCCAGCAGGGCGGTCTTGGCGTTTTCGGACAGTTTCAACCGGGAACGTTCGGAATTGCCGGATCTTAAATAATTTTGCGGGTTCTTCATTTACGTTTTCCCTCTTTTCAGCATCGCCCGGAACAGTTCCAGATCGGCGGGAACCGTCAATTTAAAATTGTCGCGGCCGGATTCGCAGATGGCAACTTCGCCGCCGGCAAACCTCACCAGGCTTCCGTCGTCGGTGATATCGGGGACGTTTTCTCCTGCGGCGATCGATTGTTCGTACAGTTCGTGGGCGTTCAGGATCACGCCGAGCCGGAAGGACTGGGGCGTCTGGACCGTCCAGACCGTGTCCCTGGGGATGAGGCCCGAAATCAGCTGCCCGTCGACGCTGGTCACTACCGTGTCGACGGCCCTGGCCGCCGTTACGCAGGCGCCGAACTTCTTTGCCAGGCGGATATTGTCCGAGATCACGCTCCCGGTCACGTTGGGCCTCGCCGCGTCGTGGATCAGAACCACGCAGTCGCCGTACAGCTTTTCGGCGGCCTTGACCCCCTTGTATGAGGACTCGCGCCTGGTCCTTCCTCCGGCGGCAACGCGCTTGACTTTCGAGAAATTGCTTTTTTTGCATATTTCGGTGACAATTTTCCTGCTTCCGCGGCCGCATATCACGATGATCCCGTCAACTTCCGGGTGTTCCTGGAACTTTTCCACAGTATAGGCCAGCACCGGCCGCCCTTCCGCTTCGGCAAACTGCTTCGGGACCGCCGTCCCCATGCGCCTGCCCTTGCCCGCGGCAAGAACGACGGCGACCACAGGCAGTTTCTCCCCGCCTGCTCCGCTCTTCCGGTCAACACTCTCTTTTTTGCGTTCCACTTCTGCTCCCTCCCGCGTCGTCCGCGTCAACAGGGTCAATATTCTTCCAATAATATACCACATAAGGCCCGCTGTCTTCAACCGCGAACGAGGGACAGACTTCTGTTTCCCCGCCAGGAAATGAGGAACAGACTTCTGTTTCCTTATTACAAAACCGGCGCGAAGTCGTTTAGACGGGTAAGAATTTTGTCTTTCCAAAATTCGTGCCGTCAAACGATTCGCGGACAGACTTGCGTTTCCGGCATCGGCAACCGGGGTCTGTCCCCCGTTGCTCCTCTGTCCCCTGCTGCACCCTCTTGAATTTCCAGCTTAAATGATATAGTATTATTCAGTTAATGCCGCAACGGAGGCGTTGACGTCGCGAAAGCCCGGACAGGCGGAAGAGCGCCGGGTCCGGACGAAAGGATCTGAGCTGAGGATGAGTTACAAGAGCACAAGGGGCGGAGAAAAAGGGATCGGCTTTTCGGAAGCGGTGCTGAAAGGCATTGCCGCGGACGGAGGCCTCTTCGTGCCCGAGCAGGATATAAAGTTCGATTCTCTCGAACTGGCCGAGATGTGCGAGATGGACTACAAGGCGCTGGCGGCCCATATTTTCCGCAGATACGCGGAAGATCTCACCGACGGCGAGATCGAATACTGCGTTGACCGGGCGTACGGTTCGGGCAGCAGGTTCGACGGCAGGGATCCGGCGCCGTTGACGCGGCTCAACGAAACGCTCAGCGTGCTGGAACTGTGGCACGGACCCACGGCGGCGTTCAAGGATATGGCGCTGCAGGTGCTGCCCGCATTTATGTCGGTGGCTCTCAAAAAGAGGCAGGACAATGCCGGCGGCTCATCCGGCTCCACCGCCCAGAACGGCGCGGCTCCCTTCGCCAATGAAAAGATCGCCATCCTCACCGCCACCAGCGGCGACACCGGCAAGGCGGCAATGGAAGGTTTCCGCGACGCCGAGGGCATCGACATAATGGTATTCTTCCCCGAAAACGGCGTCAGCGAGATGCAGCGCACCCAGATGCAGACCCAGGAAGGCAAAAACGTCCGGGTCGCGGCGGTCAGGGGCAATTTCGACGACGCCCAGACAGGCGTAAAAAAGATATTCGGCGACGACGAGTTCAAAGCGCTCCTCAAAGAGTGCGGATACCGGTTGTCCTCCGCCAATTCCATAAACATCGGCCGCCTGATCCCCCAGGTGGTGTACTATTTCCACGCATACTTCAGCCTTGTCCGCGCAGAGCGGATAAACCTGGGCGCTCCGGTGAATTTCGTTGTCCCCACGGGCAATTTCGGCGACATCCTGGCAGCGTACTACGCGTACAAAAACGGGCTGCCCATCGGCCGCCTGATCTGCGCAACCAACTCCAATTCGGTGGTGTCGGACTTCATCCACACCGGATTCTACAACGCCAACCGGGAATTCAAAGTGACCATCTCCCCCGCCATGGACATACTGATCTCCTCGAACCTGGAGCGCCTCGTGTACGATATGTCCTGCGAAGACGAAAAGACCACGTCTAAACTGATGGCCGAACTGAGCAGCGCGGGATGCTACAACGTTGACAGGAGCACGCTCTCAGGCATATCCAGCCTGTTCTGGTCGGATTCGTCAACGGAAGAAGAGACCCGCCGCACGATCTCCGACGTATGGAATCAGTACGATTATCTTATCGACCCTCACACGGCGGTAGGCGTCAACGTATTCGACAAGTACGTCATATCCACCGGCGACCTCACTCCCACCGTTGCCGTTGCCACGGCCAGCCCGTTCAAGTTCAACGGCAGCGTGGCGGAATCCATATTCGACTGCCCGAAGGATTCAAGCGAATTTGCCGTACAGCAGAAGCTTTCGGAAATGACGGGACTTGACATACCTCTCCCCCTCAGAGGCCTCGATAAAAAGCCGCTGCTCCACACGGGAGTATGCGATAAAGACGAAATGAAGGACGCGGTGCTGGAATTCCTCCTCAGAGAGGATCCCGGCGCGGAAAGGAACTGAAATATATGTATAAGATCGCTGTGTGCGGCTGCGGAGTCGTAGGATCGGGCGTGTGCGACGCCCTGATATACCAGAAAGAAAAGCTTAGCAGAAGGGCCGCCCGCGAGGTGGGTCTGGCGTACGTGCTTGACATACGCGACCTGACGGGAACGCCCTACGCAGAGTATAAAGCGGAAAGCCTTGACAGCATCCTGGCGGATCCGGAAGTGGAAGTGGTTGTCATCACCATCGGCGGCCTCGACCTGGCGGCGGATTACTGTTTCCGGGCGCTGAAAGCGGGACGGCACGTGGTCACTTCCAACAAAGCGGTGGTGGCGGCGTACGGTCCGGAGCTGGAAAAACTGGCTTTCTCGAAGGACAGGCGCTTCATGTACGAGGCCAGCGTGGGAGGCGGCATCCCCATCATCAGGCCGTTGAACATCTGCCTGTTCGCCAACGACATCACCGAGATCCAGGGCATCCTGAACGGCACCACCAACTATATGCTGACGGGAATGTACCGCAGGCACGCTTCTTTCGACGAGATGCTGGCCAGGGCACAGAAGAAGGGCTACGCCGAAGCGGATCCCTCCGCCGACGTTGACGGATACGACGCCGCCAGGAAGATAGCCATATTGTCCTCCATCGCATACGGTGCCTTCGTGGATTACCGGGACGTGCCCTGCATGGGCATAAGGAACGTTGCCCTTGTGGACCACGAACTGGCGGACAAGGCCGGTTTTACCCTGAAGCTTATCGCGGGCAGCCGGTTCGAGGACGGAAAAGTGTATATCAGCGTTGAGCCCAAGCTGGTGCGCAAGGGCCACCTGCTGTCCGACGTCAATTCCGTGTACAACGCCATCCTGACGAAGGGCAATTTCACGGGCGATTCGCTGTTTTACGGCCAGGGCGCCGGCAAGGAAGCCACCGCCAGCGCCGTCGTGGGCGACATCGTGGAGCTTTTGGGAACTCCCCGCCTGCCGTCGTTGCCGGAATTCGTCGACAAAAAAGCGGTAGTTGCCCCCGACGACCGGCCCACCCGCTACTATCTGAGATTCAGGTCGTTCAGGCAGTTGTCCGCCGGCACGCTGATCGACATTTTCGGCGAGGATACGCTTTGCCTCTACTCTAAAGACGAGCGGGATCCCTGGGAAGAGATCAATCTGGAATCCACCGGCGGCGTCATCACTCCGGCATACCTTCCGGAGGAGCTGCCTGAGAAGATCGAGGCGCTCGCAGCGCTTGGCGCGAAGCTGAAACTGACGCTGAAAGTGCTGGACTGAGTTTCCGGGGCGCGGCGCAAGGCGGCGCAGCAGGCATCGAGGCGCAGCAGGAATTAAAACAACAGGTACCGCGAAGGGTGCCGGTCACAGGAGAAAAAACGTATGAAAGTCATCAAATTCGGCGGCAGTTCCATGGCGGACGCCAAGCAGTTCAAAAAAGTTGCCAACATCGTGATATCCGACCCCGAGCGCAGAGTGGTGGTGGTCTCCGCCCCCGGCAAGCGCGGCGAGAACGACACTAAAGTGACGGATATGCTCATATCTCTGGCGGAAACCGTGAGAGACGGCGGCGACATCGGCGAGGGCATCGACGAAGTTGTGTCGCGGTACGAATCGATCGCCAAGGACCTGAAACTTGACCGGTCAATCGTTTTCACGATCCGCGCGGACATCATAAGCCGCATCGCCAACAGGAACGAGGAGTATCCCAAATTTCTCGACTCTATGAAGGCGGCGGGCGAGGACAATTCCGCCAAGCTGATGGCGGCGTACCTTAAGAGCCGCGGCCAGAACGCGGAATACGTGAATCCCAAGGACGCGGGGCTTTACCTCACCACCGAGTTCGGCAACGCCCAGGTGCTTCCCGAATCATACGCTCTGCTGAAAAAGCTGCTGGAGAAAAAGACTCTGATCATTTTTCCCGGCTTCTTCGGATACTCTAAAGACGGCGACGTGGTGACCTTCTCCCGGGGCGGTTCCGACGTGACCGGCGGAATACTTGCCGCAGCGCTGAACGCGGACGTTTACGAAAACTTCACCGACGTGGACTTCGTTTACGCCGCAAATCCGCACATCGTTGACAAACCCTTCCCCATCCCGCTGTTCACATACGAGGAGATGCGGGAACTTTCCTACGGCGGCTTCAGCGTGCTCCACGAAGAGGCGCTGGCTCCGGTCTACAGCCTGGGGATCCCGGTCAACATCCGCAACACCAACAACCCGGACGCTCCCGGCACCTTTATAGTGGCCGACGACAAAGCTCCCAAATCCACCTTCCCCGTGGTAGGCATCGCGGCGGACAAGGGCTTCCTGACCATCC
Organism: Clostridia bacterium; assembly: GCA_016287565.1. GTDB lineage: Bacteria > Bacillota > Clostridia > UBA1212 > UBA1255 > UBA1255. Next base: position 169,187 of record JAEFAM010000001.1, on the reverse strand, counting down.
ACGTTTACAAATACATGATGAACCGCGAGATCGGTTTCGGACGCAGGCTGCTGCAGATCCTCGAAGAAGAGGGCATCTCCTACGAGCACACGCCTTCCGGCATCGACAGCATTTCCGTGATAATACGCGAAAGTAATTGCCCGAAAGACAAGCTGGACCGGGTCACTGAAAAGATCCGGGCCACGCTGAACGTGAATTCCGTCAACGTTGTCCATAATCAGGCCATCGTGATGCTGGTGGGACGCGGCATGACCAAATCTGTCGGTATCGCGGCAAGAGCGGCCGAGGCGTTCAACCGGGCCGGGATCAATATCAATATGATCAACCAGGGCTCCAGCGAGGTCAGCATCATGTTCGGCGTGGAGGATGCGGACGCCAAGCCGGCGGTCAAGGCGCTTTACGAAGAATTTTTCGATTGATCTCGTTCAATACCCGCTTTTTGTCGGTGCACCATTGTGGCGCGATCAGCAGTTTTCGCGGCGGGTCGCCGGTGAGGCGGTGAATGGCGATTTCGGGAGGCAGCAGCTCGGCTGCCTCTTTTATTATTTCCTTGTATTCGTCGAAGGTCAACGTTCTGAACGCGCCTCGCAGGTACAGGTCCGCCAGGTCCGTCCCTTTAAGTACGTGGAGCAGCTGAAATTTCACTCCGTCCGTTCCGGCGCGGACAACGTATCTTACCGATCCCAGCATCATTTCCCTCGACTCGAGGGCCAGTTCCGTTTCAGCCGAACAAATAACAGGCCTTAGTTCCTGCTTCCTTTCCTTGTTCGGAACCAGCGAGAAGCCGTTTAGACGGGTAAGAATTTTGTTTTTTCCAAAATTCGTGCCGTCAAACGGTTCTCGGACAGACTTGCGTCCGGCAACCGGATAAGGCAGCCCGAATATCAGGTGGGTCACCACCCTGGCGCCGGCGCCGTGAAGCGCGACCACCGCATCGTCGTACTCGCGCAGGTCGAAGCCGCGGCGGATGAAAGCCGCGGTGGCAGGATGGATGGTCTGAAGGCCAAGCTCCACGAAAATGGTTGTCCGCAGGCACAGCCGTCGGATCATTTCGATGACGTCGCTCCCGAGGCAGTCGGGCCGCGTGGCGATCGACAACGCCACAACCGACGGGTCTTTCAGCGCGGCGGTGAAAAGCGTCTCCAGGTACGTAACGGGAGCGTACGTGTTGGTGAAATTTTGAAAATAAGCGATAAAACCGGCATTGTCCGTGTCGATCTTGCCTTTGAGACGGGATTTGGCCAGGTCAAGTTCTTCCTGTTTGCCGGTGAACCGTACGGCGAAGTCGCCGCTGCCGGCCTGAGAGCAGAAAATGCAGCCGCGCGTGCCTTTGGTGCCGTCGCGGGTGGGGCAGGTGCAGCCGATATCCAGGGACAATTTGTAAACTTTCCGGCCGAATTCCGCCTTCAGGCGTTGACCGAAAGAAGGAGCAACAGCGGCGGCCGGGGCGCAGGACGGGGCGCCGGACGGGGCACACGACGCCTCTCCGGCAGGGGCGCCCGGCGGGACGGCCGTTGAAACGGTCATTGTCCCCGGTCCCCCGGCTGCGGATCCGTACCATCCCGGCCCCCGTCGGTCCGGGTACGGATCATTGACCTGACCTTCCCTGCGCAGAGGAAAAGCAGGAAAAACACCACGTTGACCAGCACGACGCTGGCGCCCACGGGAGCGGAGCGCACGCCCAGGGAGATCATCATTCCGATGACGAAGCTGAGCGCGGACAGCACGCCGGAGCAGATCACCACGGAGCGGAATTTCTTGCAGACCCTCATTGCCGTGAGCGGCGGGAAAATTATCAGGCTCGTCACGAGCAGGGCGCCAACGAGACGCATACCGACCACCACGGTTACGGCGGTGAGCAGCGCGATGAAAGTATTGTAAAAACCTTCGCGGGTACCGGTCGCCCGGGCGAACGCGGCATCGAAAGTCACTGCGAAGATCTTGTTGTAGAACAGCACGAAAAGCGCCAGTACGATGACGGAAAGCACCAGGCTGAGGATCGCGTCGGCTTCCCCGAGGGCAAAAACCGATCCGAACAGGAAGTCGCTGAGGTTAGTGTTGGAGCCGGTGAGCGACACGATCATGACGCCCAGGGCAAGGACGCCGCTGGAAAGCAGGGCAATGGCCGAATCGCTGCTGAGCTTGGAATCGTCTCCCAGCCTTATTATGAGGAAAGCCACCACCACGACCACCGGTAGCGCCACCCACAATTGAGCGGCCCCCAGCGCCGCGGCGACCGCCAGCGCTCCGAAGCCTACGTGGGACAGCCCGTCTCCGATCATGGAGCAGCGCCTGAGCACCAGGCTGACGCCGAGCAGCGCCGCGCAGACCGAGATCAGGACGCCCACCAGCATTGCCCGGAAAACGAAGCCGTAACTGAATACCGTTTTAAAAATGTCTGTGATTATCGCAGCATTCATGGTGCACGCGCTCCTTTCCTCCGGGTGTTGCCAGATGGCCCTCTTCGTCCAGGGCAACGGCGCAGACGCTGCATTTTCCGTAATCTTCCCTTTTTCCGAAGAAATTCATATCCTTGTGCAGGTGAAGCACGTGGGTGCAGCGCGGAAGCGCCGCGGCGGTGTCATGGGTTATCATTATGACCGTGATGCCGTGGGCCCTGTTCAGGTGGTCGATGAGCTCGTAAAGTTCGGCGCTGGCGTCCGGGTCAAGGCCGGTCACGGGCTCGTCAAGCAACAGGAGCTTTCCGGTGGCGCACAGGGCGCGGGCAATGAGCACCCTCTGCTGCTGTCCGCCGGACAATTCCCGGTAGCAGGCGTTTTTGAGGGACGTGACGTTCAATTTGGCCATATTGTCCAGGGCCCGCTGCTTCTGGGCTTTTGTGTAGAATGGCACCAGGCCGGACCGGTTAAGGCAGCCGGACAACACCACTTCGGTGACCGAAGCCGGGAAATCTTTCTGAACTCCCGTCTGCTGCGGGAGATATCCGATCTCATTGCGGCGGAGTCCGTCGCCCAGCACGATATCGCCTTTCAGGGGCGCTTTCAGCCCCAGTATGGCTTTCATGAGCGTGGTCTTTCCGGAACCGTTTTCACCGATTATGCAAAGATAATCGCCGGAATTTACCTGAAAGGTAAGATTTTCCAGGACAATGTTTTTTTCGTATGCCAGCGTAAGGTTTACGCATTCTATCAGGGCCAAGGCGGCACCTCTTTTCGTTTGTTAACTCGTTATTCCCCGGGAAAATTCGGAACGTTCGGGATATTTCCCGGGTAATAATACGTGGCGGTTGATGCTATTTCCCGGGAAATATATGATTTTCGTAATATTTCCCGCGGTTTTTGAAATAATTCCCGACGGCTTAAACGGTCCCGGGAGCTTTCCAGTCGTATATTTTTTCAGGCGCTGCGAAAGGAAGCTTGAACATATGGTCGCTCAATTCCTCGCCGTTCCGCTGGTGCCTGATCAAATTGACCAGCATTCTGACGTCGGAGAGCGCGTGAGCGTGGGAACCTGGCCTGAAATACCAGAAAAGATTGTCCGGGACGCCCAGAAACTTGAAGACCTCTCCCGCTGCCACCGTCGTCTGGTAGGAACCGATGGGGTTTGACCAGATGTCCGCGGAGGCTTCGGAGACGAACAGCGTGCGGGGCGCCACCATCGCTTTGAGATAGTGGGTGTCGAAGGGCAATTGATCTTCGCAGGTCATATATTTTTCCATTCCGGTGCCGAACCAGAACGGGAACATGTGGTAGATGTCGTTCAGCGTCTCGCTGCGCTGCTCGGGATACCCTTCGCAGAAGCCTTTCATATGGATGCGGTAACAGCCGCAGGCACCGGCGCAGGTCTCGTTGGGGTTGACGATGCGTGCGCGTCTGTCAAGCGCTCCGGCCAGCGCGGCTGTCTTGCCGCCCCGGGAGTGTCCGGTGAAAGCGATCCAGTCGAGATCGATGGGCAATCTCAGTTTTTCAAGGGCGTCGACAACTCGCGAGTAGCCCCAGGCCCAGGCGCCCAGCGCGCCGGAGTCGCAATCGGGATAAGTCTTGTAGATCGCGCCCTTGCCCCTTCCCTCGTTGTTGACGTCGTGGGCAAGCTCGGTGCGGTCGAATATCGCCCAGCCGATGCCCTTGTCCAGCGCCGCATTCAGGAATTCTTTGTCCATGTGGTAGCGCCAGCACATATCTCCGTCAACGATCACGGGAAATTTTTCTTCTTTCGTGTCCGGCTTTATGAGCTGCATGCGGAAGGTCAACGGATTTTCCCGTGTGCCGGTGTGGATTAGGTACGTTATTACGTGCGAATAACAGATCAGCTCGACGTCCACGAACTCCGGCTCAGGGAACTGATGGCCGTACTGCAGTTCCACAGCGGTGCGGTAGATTTCGGCGCGGCGGGCTTCCCATTCGGAAGGGTCGCTGATGCGCCGCCCGTCGTCCATGACGAAGGGATCCGGAAGCTTGCCGAGCACTTCATATCCGGTAACGTTTAGCAAATTTTCTCTTACTGTGTCGTCGGGCGTCAATACTGCCATCGTTTTCACTCCTGTTTAATTAATTGATCGTTTGATCGTTCAATTGTTTAATTATAAAATCGTTTAATCGTTTCCGTTCGGGCAATTTTCGCCGCTGCGGTCCGGTCAATTTTCTCGGCTTTTACGAGAATAATTTCCGCACCAGCGGAACGGCTTCCATCCACTCGGCCGCGGGGTCTTTGCCCCAGGTGCATTCGAGAGAGATCCTGCCGTCGTATCCCGCTTTTTTCAATTTTTCGCTCCATACTTTCATTGCGTCAACGTCTTTCGCCGTCGGCGCTCTGCGGTCCGGATCGGGCCGGGCAATATGCACGTGCCCCGGCTGGCCTTGACGCAGCTGATCCAGATCGGAAAGAGGCTCTCCGTTGACAAAGAAATGGAAGAAATCCACCACTATGCCCACGTTGGGATTGCCCACCGCCTCGGCGAAAGCCAGCCCTTCCCTGACCGTGTTCATAAGGTTCGTCTCGGCCCTGGAAAGCGGTTCCAGATATATCTCCAGCCCGTACCCGGCCGCCACGGTGCCGATGCAGTCCGCGATCTCGATGAATTTCGCCTCGCAGGCCTTCCGGTCCGCGCCGTCGGGGATCCTTCGGAGTCCGCCGCTTCCCACAACGCAATATTTGCCGCCCAGGATGCGCCCAATCTCGCAATTTCGCTCGATATAAGCGCGCACAACTTCTTCCGGGTCGTTGTAGAGCGATATTCCGCCTCCGAAGAAGCAGTTGAATCCGTCAACTGCTATCCCGGCTTCTTCGGCCGTTTTTCTGTATTCCAGGAGCTCCGCGTCGGTCTTCCCGCGCATCGCCGCCATTGCCGGCTCAATATACTCCGCGCCTGCGGCCGCCGCTCTGCCGGCCATCTCCGGACTGCAGCAAACACCAATTTTCATAAAAACCGACCTCCTTGACGCCCCCCGAACGAGGGACAGACTTCAGTTTCGTGCCGTCAAACGGTTCTCGAACGGGTGACAGACTTCAGTTTCGCGCAGTCTTTTTCGCTATCAGGTCCCCCGCCGCCGTCCTCAGCCTGTCGAACAGTTCCGTGTCCGTGCTGTAAGAGCCCAGCGACGTGGTGATCTGCCTGATCAGCAGGGTTGACGTTCCTTCGCCGTAAAGCTGATCGAGGATCGTGAAATAATCGTAATCTTCCACCCCGTCGCGCACCGACTCCAGCCTGAGCGAACCGATGGGGCCCGGGTAGCCGTCGCTCCCGTACTTGTCGATATATTCCTGAAGCGCCCCGCCCGGGTAGATCAGCACGCCGTTGCCGTAGGTGTTGACCGTCGTCCCCATGACGTCGCTCTCATACTTTTTCGTCCATTGTTTGGCATTTTCCCAGTCGTTGACCATGTAATACAAAAATCCGTCAACGTTGTACAGCTTTTGCTGCCAGAACAGCAGGCGGTGCTTCACGGATTCGTCGCTGATGGACAACGTGATCTCGGGGTCGTGGGGGAAGCGGGTGACGTACCACCACACTTCGTCGCCGTCCGCCCGGGCCGCGGCCATCCGGTCTTTGAACAGGCCGAAATTGCTCTCCATTTCGGGTCCGTAGAACTCCGTGTAGAGCTGATCGTTGTATTTTTTGTCCGCCGCGGTGTTAAAAAAGTAGGTTTTCGGGCACCAGACGTTGACCGCATCCTCCAAATAGCGGAAGAAATCGTCGCCGGAGGGCAGTACCGTGTCGTAATGAACGGGAATTATCAGTTTGTGGCTGCCGAAAACGGCAGTGTACATGGAATCGTACTTTTTTATGAGGTCCAGAGTCGCCTGCGTGAGCGGTTCGTCCCCCTCGTTGGGGTAAAAATATGCCTTGTCCAGCCACTCCTGCTTCTTCGAGACCCGGTCGTAGGCCGCCTGGAGGTACGCTTTCAGGTTGTCGTCGCTGGCAGTGGCTTCCGGATGGATCTTCCAGCACAGCGTGTACGCCGTCAGCCGCGGGTCGTCCAGGTACTGCTCCACCCGCTCGTCCCAAAACTGGCCCCGTTTCGCGTAGGGCAAAGTGTAGCAATTTATCTTATTTTCCAGCAAATATTCGTAATAAAGCGCGTAAAGATCGTCTTCGAGACCGTCAACGGTGGTCTCTTCGCGGTTGGCGCCCACGATCACGCTCCATTCGTTGAGGTCGCTGAGCGTCTTGCAGCTGGAGGCGGCGGGAAGGGCAAAATCCCATACGAATGCATAAACGTTGGCCTTTTTCAGCTCCTTGCCCGCGCCGTCCGTCAACGTCACCACGGCAGAATATTGACCCGCGTTCGTTTCGGCGGTAGATTTGACCTTGATAATAAACATCTGGCTGCGTCCGGCGGCCAGATCGAAGCTGTGCTCCAGCACCGGGATCGGATCTGCGACGGTCTTGCCCTCGACGCCCTCGAAATACCAGCCGTAGCACACCTCGCAGTCCAGAACGTGCCCCGCAGCGTCAATGAATGGCGATACCGAGAGCGAAATATCGGTTTTCGCCGTTTTCGAGGCGACAATAAAGTGGCACCCCTCGATCTCGTTTTTCGCCAGCTTGATCTGGTACGCGTCGAAATCTGTGGGCGTCACGTCCTCCGCCGGCGTGTTGCGGAACGAATGGTCGAACCACACCGAAATGTCCGGATCCTCCTGCGCCGCGGCGACCTTCTCGTTTTTGATGGCCGGGACCTCCGACACGCTCACCGAGGACAACAGTTTTTCCGCCCTCGCCTGGTCCTCCCGCGACAACCGGTTGGGATCTCCGTCACCGCCCGTTTTTCCGCAGGAACTGAGCCCGGTCAATATCGCCGCGGCCAGCGCCAGTGCGAGCGTCAATACTGTTATGCGCGTTCTTTTCTTCATTCTGCTGCCCTCCCAGGGAATGCAGTAATTATAAAAGCGTTGCCCGGACGTGTCAACTTAATAGGCGCCCGCCGTTCGCCGCCCGCGAACAGGTGACAGACTTGGGTTTCGGGCAATTCTTTCCTTATTTAAAACCCGCGCGAAGCCGTTTAGGCGGGTAAGAATTTTGTCTTTCCAAAATTCGTGCCCTCAAACGGTTCGCGCTTCGTGCCGTCAAACGGTTCGCGTCTTTATCGAATAAGCTCCGTCATCCTGCGCTGCGCGTCAAGGCACTTCTTGTACCTCTCGGTAAACCGGCGGCACTTGTCGATCTCCTCCTGCGTCGCCATGACGGTAGTCTTCTCCACGTCGGCAAAGACGTCGTCCAGGAACCGCGCCAGCGTCAGCTCACCGCCGCGAACGCAAGTCTGTCCCCCGTTCGCGACGAACATATAGATCGCCAGCAGGGCCATGCCCCAGGGGCCGCCCTCGCCCGCGCCCGCCATCACCGTCACGGGAACGCCAAACATTGACGAAGTAGCGTTCTGCCCCACGAACTCGGTCTTGTAATAGCCGCCCGCCGCCGTAACGAAACGGATGTTGGCCCCGATGGAACGAAGATTGTCCACGCCGAGAGACAGCGCACCCAGCGCGGAATAGATCTGCATCTGCATAAAGTTGGCAAGAGAAAGCTTGCCCGAGGGGTTGCGGGAGACGGTCAGGGCGCCGGTCTCGCACCCGGCAATGGCCTCGCCCGCCAGGTAGTTGTACCCCACGAGGCCGCCCACGTCGCCGTCGCTCTCCAGCGAATGGCGGAAAAGCTGCCGGAAAAGCTCGTTTTTAGGCACTTCCCGTCCGAAAAGCGCGGTCAATTCACCGAAAAGGTTGATCCAGGCGTTGATCTCGGAAGTGCAGTTGTTGGAATGTATCATTGCCGCGGGCAATCCGTCGGGCGTGGAAACGATGTCGATGTCGGGGCTGTAAGTGGCCGGAAGCTTGTCCAGCACGGCAACCAGATTGCAGGAAGTGCCGGCAGAAACGTTGCCCGCGCCCGCCGCGATGGAGTTGGCGCAGACCATATTGGTCTGAATGTCGCCTTCGGGAGGGCACAGCGGCGCTCCCGGCAGCAGCTCGCCGCTGGGATCGATCAGTTTCGCGCCTTCGGGCGTCAGATAGCCGCCGATCTCGCCCGCCATCTGGATCCTCGGAAGCAGTTGACGGAACCGCACCTGGAGCCCCCGCTCGGCCAGCCGCCTGTCGAACGCCTCGATCATTGTTCCGTCGTAATCGTTCCCGTTCACCGGAAACATGCCCGACGCCTCGCCCACGCCCGACACGTGGTTGCCCGTGAGCCTGTAATGCACGTACCCCGCCAGCGTGAACAGCTTCGCCGCATGCCTGACGTGGTCCTCGCCGGACAGCTCCGCCTGGTAATACTGGGCAACGCTCCACCGCTGCGGCACGTTGAACCGGAACAGCTCGGACAATTCCGTCGCCGCGGCTTCCGTGTGGGTGTTGCGCCACGTCTGGAATATCCCCACCTGCCGGTCTTCGTCGTCCAGCGCCAGATATCCGTGCATCATGCCGGAAATTCCCACCGCGTCAACTTTTTTCAGCGTTTCTCCCGTTTTTTTCGCATATTCCTCCGAGAGCTCTTTGTAACTCTCCGCCAGGCCTCGCAGCGCTTCGTCCAGGTCGTAGCTCCACAGCCCCCGGACAAGCCTGTTTTCCCAGTCGAATATGCCTTTCGCGATCACTGTCCCCCGTTCGTCGGTGAGGACGGATTTTATCCTCGTGGATCCCAGTTCGATGCCTAAAAATTTTTTCATGTCGACTCCTTTTTATCTTCGGGCGGGATTAAAACCCAAGTTTTTCCGCGAACCGCTCAAACAAATGCGGGCCTTCGCCCGCATCTGCCTTCGTTATTTCGCTCGTCACTTATCAGAAGAAAACAATAACTGATTGACCATGTGCTCCAGGTACTCCTGTCGGCCGCTCTCCACACTTGACAGGACATCGCCCTTCGCGAGAGCGTAATCCGACAGCTCCTCGAGAGAAGAATTGCCCGAACGGATGCGTTGCCCCAGCTCGCCGTTCCAGGAAGCGTAGCGGTCCGCGCGCAGGTCCTCCAATCTGCCGTCTTCCAGAATACGGGCGGCGGTGAGCAGGCCCAGCGCGAAAGTGTCCATGCCCAGAACGTACCCGTCAAGCATATCGTCCAGACGGCAGGAGCCGCGGCGTATCTTGGCGTCGAAATTGAGGCCGCCGTTGGTAAAGCCGCCGGCTTTCAGCACTTCGAGCATGCAAAGCGTTGCCTCGTAGGGGTCAGACGGGAACTGGTCCGTGTCCCAGCCCAGCAGCAGGTCGCCCTGATTCGCGTCGATCGAACCGAACGCGCCGTTGACGCGGGCAATATTGAGCTCGTGCTGGAACGTGTGCCCGGCAAGCGTGGCGTGATTGGCCTCGATATTGAGCTTAAACTCGTTCTGAAGCCCGTATTTCTGCAAAAATCCGATGACCGTTGCCGCGTCGAAGTCGTACTGGTGCTTCGTGGGCTCCTTCGGCTTGGGTTCGATGTAGAAATCGCCCTTGAAACCGATCTTGCGCCCGTAATTAACCGCCATCCACAGCAGCCGCGCCATATTGTCCTGCTCCAGACCCACATCCGTGTTGAGCAGCGTCTCGTAACCTTCACGGCCGCCCCAGAAAACGTACCCGTTGCCGCCCAGCTTGACCGTCACGTCAAGCGCCTTTTTGACCTGCGCCGCGGCAAACGCGAACACGTCGACCGACGGCGACGTTCCGGCTCCGTGCATATAACGGGGGTTGTTGAACAGGTTCGCCGTGCCCCAAAGCAGTTTTTTGCCGTGATCCGCCATCACTTTTCCGAGATAATCGCTGAGTTCGTCAAGATTCCTGTTGGTTTCCGCCAGCGTCGCAGCCTCCGGGGCAATGTCGCGGTCGTGGAAACAGTAATAATCAATGCCCAGAATGTCCATAAACTCCGCCGCCGCTTCCGCCTTCCGCCGGTAAACGTCGAACGGGTCAACGCCGCCGAACTTTTTGTCCAGCACGCCGACGCCAAACATATCCGCTCCCTCGGCAACGAACGTGTGCCAGTAGGACGCGGCAAATTTCAGGTGCTCGCGCATCGTTTTGCCCAGGACGACCCGCTCCGGGTCATACCAAAGGAACTCTCTTTTTGCGCCGCTTCTGTAGGTGATTTTGTCCGAGTCAAAAAACCTGCCCATGATCGATCCTCCGTTGATGGTTTTGCAGTTGGTGTCAACATTATAGCATAAATGGTCTGGTTGTTATATAGGCAAACGGCGTTTTTTTATGAGGAAAGAGGAAAAACTCAAGGGAAAAACTCAAGTCTGTCACCTGTTCGCACGAGAACCGTTTGACGGCACGAATTTTGGAAAGACAAAATTCTTACCAGTCTAAACGGCTTCTCGCTGGTTTTTAAATGAGGTAGGACAAAAACTCAAGTCTGTTACCTGTTCGCACCTGACTTAAACCATTTCGAAAAATGCGATGGCCGCTGCGGCTCCGACGTTCAATGAATCGACCCGCCCCGCCATGGGAATGCAGACCGTGTAATCGCAATTGTCGATCGTCTCCTGCAGAAGTCCGTCACCCTCCGTGCCCAGAACGATCGCCAGCTTCTCCGCCGAGCGAAGGGCAGGGTCGTTGACCGCCAGAGAGTCGTCGCGAAGCGCCATTGCCGCCAGTTTGAACCCGCTTTTTTTCAATTCGTCGATCGCCGGAAGAGGCCAGCCGGACCCGGAAAACTCAAGTCTGTCACCCGTTCGCGGCGGCGAAAACCCAAGTCTGTCCCCCGTTCGCGCCGGCGAAAACCCAAGTCTGTCCCCCGTTCGCGGCCTGTTTTCCGCTTCCTCGCAGATCCGCGCAAAAGGCACCATCAACACCGTCCCCATGCTCACGCGCACCGCACGCCTGCACAGCGGATCGCAGCACTCGGGCGTCAGCAGCACCGTGTCAATGCCCAGCCCCGCGGCAGAGCGAAAAATTGCCCCCACGTTAGTGCTGTCAACGATATTTTCCAGCACGGCGACCCTTCTTGCCCCGGCAATCACCTCGCGCCAGCCCCGCTCCGCCGGCCTCCGCATCACGCACATTGCCCCGCGCGTCAGCTCGAAGCCGGTTATTCCCGCAAGCAGCTCCCGGGAAGCCACGTAGACCGGCGCATTGCCGACACGGTCAACGATTTCCGCCGCCCTGCCCTGCATATTGCCCCGGATGAACCGCTCCTCCACCAGCAGCGCCACGGGTTCGCACCCGGCGGTAAGCGCCGCGTCAATAGCGATCGGGCTCTCGACGACGAACGACCCCTCGTCGGGGTGCAATTTATTGACCAGCTGGCGGCCGGTGAGCCGCAGGATCGGGTCAAGTTCAGGTGCGTCGAGGCTGTTTATTTCAATGATATTGCTCATAATTGTCTTCCTTATTTAGGTATTCACGCGAAGCCGTTTAGACGGGTAAGCGAACAGGTGACAGACTTGGTTTTTCCGAGGTGCGAACGCGTGACAGACTTGCTTTTTGCGTGCCGTCAAACGGTTCTCGCTTATTCAAACACGACCTCCGCCACCCGCACCGGAAAGCTCGTCCCGTACGGAAAAGGCGTCAGCTCCACCGCCAGCTCGTTGCCGCGCTGCTCGAAAGCCGCCTCTTTCCCGTCCATCCAGCGGATCGACGCGACTTTTCCCGGGATCCGCCCCAGCACCAGACGGTTGGCGTCCGGCGCGACCGGCCCCGGCTCCACATATTTCGAAGGATCAAATTTAAAAAGATACGCGACATTGTCGTCAAAAGCGTCGCGGAGCAGGAACTCCCGCCGGTCAGGATAACGCAAAAAAGGACGCCCGTTGCGGATCGCCCTTCCATACACGCTCATCCAGCGCCCGATGCACTCCATCGTCGCCCGCTGCATACCGTCCACCGAACCGTCACCGTCCGGCCCCACGTTCAGCAAAAAATTGGCCCCAACCTTCCGGCACTCGCAAAGCTCCTCGATCAGCAGGCCCACCGACTTGAAATTGACGTCAAGCGCCGCCTTGCCCCAATGGTCGCAAAGCGTCTCGCACATCTCCGCGGCAACGTATTTCGGTTGCCCCCGCCGGTCCATCGGATCAGGCCGCCCTCGCTCGAAGGTGACCGCGTCGATTTCCTCGCACCCGAGTTTGCCGCGCGCCTCCAGCCCGGTGTTGTTGATGATCATCGCCTCCGGCTGAAGTCGCCGGATCAGCTTGTAAAGCCTCTCTTCCTGCCAGTCAACGTCGTTTCGCGACCAGTTGCCGTCGAACCAGAAACCGCCCACCGGCCCGTAATTCCGGCACAGGATCTCCACGCTCCGCTCCAGATACCGCAAATACGCCGGGAAATCCTCGCGAAATTCCCGCCGGTGCCAGTCCAGCGTCGTGTGATAAAAGAACGGCAACAGCCCCTCGCCCCGGCACGCGTCAACAAATTCGGCAACCAGATCGCGCCCGGCGGCTGACCTGACCGCGTCAAAAGCATCGCAAACATTCTCATTCGCTTCGCCTGCATCGTACAACGAAAAACCGTCGTGATGCCGCGTTGTCAACGTCACGTACGAACAGCCCGCCGCCTTCGCGACCTTGACGATCTGCCGCATATTGCCCGGCTCGAACCGCCCGGCCAGCGGCTCGTACTCGTCCGCCGGGATCTTTTCGATCTCGCGCACCCATTCGCCGCGCCCCAGTATCGAATAAAGCCCGAAATGCACAAACATCCCGAACGCCAGCTGCTCGAACCGGGCAACTCTCGGCTCCGGCCTCGGCTCTTCTGCTCCTGCTCCCGGGTCAACACGTTTCTCCGCTGCTTCCGCCATATCTGCCTTGCTCCTTATCTACTGCATCCGCTCGTTTTGGGTCAACGGCCCTTCGCCGGTATCTTACCCGAGCCGGGAAATTAAATCAAGTCTGTCACCCGTTCGAGAACCGTTTGACGGCACGAAAACTCAAGTCTGTCACCGTTCCACTGTCACCTTTCCACATGAGAACAGCCGGACGTTCTCAACAAGTACTCGCAGTTGATCATCTTTTCCGCCAGATTTCTCTCCGTGTAAAAATAGTGGTTGGACGCCTCGAAGCCGATGCGCGGATCATTCCGGACGCAGCCGATCAGCCGCATTGCAAGAGCCGATTCGCTCTCCAAAAGGTCCCTGCGGACAACGCCTCTGTCCCTGTCGCACACAAACGCGAACTGGTTCAGCACCGACCGGAAATGGACAAGCACTGCCTCGGAGATCGTCCGGATGCTCTCGAGGACGCGAAGCGTATCCACACTCGTTTCAACGTTTTCCACGCTTTTTTCGCAGTTTTCCCCACTTTTTTTGCAATTATCCACCGTTTTCCGGATATTGTCCAGCTCGCCGTCAAGCAGTTCGAGACCTTTTTCCCACTTGTCCGCCATCTCCTCCAGACACGCCCGAAACGTGTCCCCGGGAAAATTCGACCGCCAGCTGTCAACGTCGTCATAAGGGAAACCTACCATCGTTGCCCGGTAACCCGTCTTTTTCGTGAACAGCAGGTTCGCGGGGCCGTACTGGAACGGGGCCGTGTAGATCGTACCCAGCGAAAAGGGGTAGCTGTCGAATGCGTCGGAAAACGCGTCAAAGGCCGCGGCGAGTCTGTCAACGCACGCTCCCGGATACATTTTCCGGTATATCTCTTCCAGCGGCGGTACCGGCAATTTCTGTCCGTTCTCTCCGTCCTGCCCGATTCGTGCGCTCCGACGGTTCTCCCCTGCGTCTCCGTAAAAGAACGACGCCATTCTGAGCGTGTCGCCGGGATAACCGCCCAGCGTCCAGCCCAGCATCAGATCGGTCACGCTCCCGGTCTCGCAGATCCGCTTCAGGTGGCCGTAAACCGTCCTGAAAACAGGCAAAAAAGGCACCGCTGAGATCTCCCAGGTGTTCGACACCTGCATCTTCGCGTAACTCCGCCTCCCCTGCGACGCGGCCTTGCCCCAGAACGATCTCGCGCACTCCCCGGGGCCTCCCACCGAGATGGAATAATCTATCACCACCGTCTCCGTGCCCTTGACGTTCTTGCGGGCGCCGCCCTCGCTGACGCACATGGCCGAGATCCCGTTGTCCAGAAAATCAAGCGCCCGAAGAGACGCCTCGCTGCTGCCGGGCGCGTCCCAGCCCCAGTTCCAGGCAATGACTTCAAAATTCGGATCCGCGCGCTTTGCACCCTCCGCGATCAGGTTATTGACGTCCGCGAACACACGTTCCCGGGACAGCCGCGAGCAGTGCGGGCAACCGGTCCCTGCGGGAGGTTTCCCCATCCAGCCGCTGTAGCAGTTCGTCTTGTTCTCGGAGGCGGTGATGGTGATGAACCCGCCCAGGCCGGGCACGTTTCTGACAATATATTCCGCGCTGTCCCTGAGCCAGTTTCTCACTTCGTCCGCGGCAACGCACAGGGACGCGTCGCTGCCGGACACGTCGCCTTTTATTGACGGATGATCGCGAAACGCTTCCTCCGGCAGGCTCCGGGGCTCGTTCAGGTAGATGAACAGCCGGATGCCGTACCGACCGAGTCTGTCAACGGTTTTCCGCATATTTTCCAGGCGTTTTTGGTATTGACCGGCAACCTCCGCGGCAAAAGCCTCGTTATTTGCGGCCGGACCGCCGTCAACCGCATCGCCAAAAAACGGAAACGGCGCCAGTTCTCTCAAAAGCGCAGGCGCCCACAACCCGTTGATTCCCAGCCGCGAATATTCCGCCAGCAATTCCTCCGGAAACGCCTTTTCGATGGCGCGCTCCCCTTCGCCGAACAGGTCCCCGAAGACCGCGGAATATGAATAGATCATGCGGTTCCTGAACCGGCCTGCGAATTGTCCCTCCGCGGACCCGGATCGCCCGGAACCTTCAGCCGGACAGCCACCCTGCCCGCCAGAATTAAAATTGAAAAAATCGAATCTCTCCGCGGCCTTCTCGCGGTAATTGTCCCGGATCCCGTCCATAACGCTCCGGATGAGCGCCAGCTTCTCCTCGTCGCCCGGCTTCAGCTGCTCCACCGCGATCCCGCCCGCCGGAGGTTTGCTTCCACCCATTTTAACGTCAAGAAAATCGCTTTCCCTGAGCAACTTTGCCAGCTCGTTCACGTCAATACCCAGCAGCGCTGCCAGTCCGTCGTAGTCGAGCACGTGCCAGTTGTTGCGCACCAGCGTCACGAAGCCGCGCTCTTCGAACCCCTCCGCCGCCCGATCCTCCGGACCGAGTCCCATCTCTTTTGCCAGCCGTTCCACCTCATCGGGACCGCAGCCCAGCACCGCCGCCAGCCGGTCAACGCCCGCCAGCCCGTAATTCCGGAATACGAAACAGTGGGCCCTTGTGGGAAACCACTCGAATTCCAGCGGCGCCTGCGCGCACAGCGGAGGAAGGGGGAAAGAAACAGGATGGGCGTATTCTCTTTTGAGGATTGGCTTTGTCATGCGTTATCGATCCTTTTTCGATTGTCTGAAAGTTTCAATTAGTGCGCTTTAACTTTCCCGGCACACCGCGGGCAACCGCATCCGCTTGTTCTTGTCTTTATCTCGGCAGTCCATATATACCCGCACTTTGAACATTTCCAATACGCTTTTTGGTGGCTGCCAACAGTATAATTAATATCATTCCGCGTCGATCCACATTGCCGGGCGCACCGCGATCATGGAGCCGCCGATGCTGAACCCGCCGGTGACTTTGATGATCCCCGAGGCGGCGACGTCGATTATTACGTCGGAATCGAAGCTCGGGGTGCGCAGCCACCACCGGCAATTGCCGTAATACTCGCTGGATGCGTTGTCATCGAGCAGGCAGTTGCGGTTTTTCGCATATTCCGTCGGAGCGCACTGCCTGAGCTTGTCCGCAGTGCCGTAATCGCTTGAAAAGCCGTAATCAGTGTTGACGGCTTCGTCAAGGCTGAGGATGAATACCTTGTCGGCAGTGTCGTTGCCGCCGCTCGTTCCCTCCTCCGGATTGTCCGGGTTTACGAGAGAAGTCAGGGAGATCCACGCTTTTTCCGCATCGCTGAATGCCGTGTTTATAAAATCGTCGTTCAGCCAGACGCGAAGCGAGCAGTTTTCCCACGTCGTGGAGCCGTGATCTTTGTTGAACGGCTGGCAGTCAAGCCCGTATTTTGACAGCAGCAGCGCTTTTCCGTTCTTCACCGCCAGAACGATCCACTCGACGGGTTCCGCGCAGTTGGAAGTGTCGTTGTCCTGCTCGAATGTGCCGAACGTGACAACGTTCCCGACTTTCAATTCGCCTTTGACGGGACAATCTCCCTTGTTTATTGACGGCTGCCCGGTCGCGGTATCCGGCCGGTCCGTATTGCCGCCGCAACCGGATAGCAGCACGGCGAGCGCGATCATCAAAATAACCACCGCTGCGGCCGCGGCAATGATCACGGGCAATCTTTTTTTCTTGTTATCTGGGTACGTATTATTCATGATCGGTCCCACCTGGAATAAGCTAAATATCGGTCGAGCGTTTTCAACCGGTCAACCGGTCAGCGAGTCATTGGGTCGACGGGTCATCCGGCCACCCGGTCAACGGGTCATTTATATTCCACCGTGCCTTTGCGCTCGCCGCGATCCTTGACCGTCTGGCCGGGATAGCCGAAGAAGGCCGCCGCGTACAGCGTGTAGCTCTCCGGTATCATTTCGGCTTTCAGCTCGGGAGCGTGGTTGAATAGGTCATTAACCGTCGCGTGGTCCCAGCCGCTCATAATGCCGAGGGACGCCGCAGCGATGAACATATTTTCCATGGCAAGGCAGCAATCTTCGAGCGACGTGCTGCCTTCTTTCGCGGACACGAGTATCATCACCGGCGCGTTACGCATCGGATCCCCGAATTTTGCGGCAATTTCAGGCGGAATGCCGGGTGGCAACGGGAGCGAACGCCGCGCTGCGCCGAACTTTTCCATTCCTTCCCTGCTTTTGATGACCGTGAAATGCCACGGCTGGCGGTTCATTCCCGTTGGCGCGTACAGCCCCGCCGTGACTATCGTCTCCAGCGCCTCGTCGTCGATCGGCCTGCCGTCGAACACCTTGTAACTCCTGCGCGCAAGTATGCTCTTCATAGTTTCGTTGTCGATCATTAATATCCCCTCGATCCCTGATCGTTCGATCGTCCCGGCGCACTGCGTTCCGAATCCCGCGGTTTTATTCTAGCCGGCCGGTTCTTGTGGCCAGAAGAAGTTGTCAGCTCTCGTCTCCGCATTCAGCCAGTTTTTGCCGTTCAAAGCGTTCGTGAACGTGACCGTCACATCATCTTCGCCTTCGATCGTGACCTCTACGGAAACTTCACTTGTCGCGTCGTATCTCCAGCTCCAGCTCGTGATCTCGGTAACGCGGTAAACTCCGGGGGCGACGTCTGCGATCTTTACGGAGCCGCTGCCCGGGATGATGACGGTGAGCTTCCTGAACGGTTCGGCCTGCTCGTTTTCTTCGCCGTCTTCCTCACCTGGTCCGCCGACCTTTTCGATCTCAAAAATGAAGTTGCTGCCTGCCGTTTCGCCTTCCACGATCTTGCTGATGACAAGCCCCGCCTTACCGGGATCTGTGTTCCAGTCGATCTTCACGTTGATGACGTTGGCCATCAGGTGCCAATCATCGAGAAGCGTCTCGGGCCCGAAGTTTCTAATGTCGTCCATTGTCAACGACTTGGCCTTTTCGAGGAATTTGCCCGTGAGCGCCGAGAAGTCGAGAAAAGTGCCCGGGTCAGTAATGCCCGCCAGCGTCCGGATCGCAGGAGTGGGAATGCTGAAATAGTTATCGAACGGGTTGTAGGACACCGGCGAGTCGATGGCACCGTCCGTAAGGTACTTCACGATCTGCCTTATGATCTCGCTCGAGAGTTCGGCCCCCTTGTATTCCATCGGAATTCCGCAGTAGTACTTGCTGACGGTGTACGTTTTCGTCCAGTTCGAATCCTCGTCGACCTTGTCGATCGCCAGCTTCGGAACGATCTCGAGGCTGCTGAAAATATTAATGTCAATGCCTGTCACCAGCTCGCTGATGATGCTCACCGGGTCCCTGCCGCCGTCCTCCGGATTGATGACCGGGAACTCAAAGTCGAGCACACCGCTGATGTCAACGCCTGCCGACGATGCAATGCCGCCCGCTTTGTCAACGGCGCCCTCTTTAGGCTTGAAAAGCAGCACCACCCACGCGGATTCCGGCATATCCTCTTCCTCCACGCCAATTGCCAGCCAGCGCTTGATCAGATCGATATCCAGGATCGCCTTGTTCGTGATCGTGAACGTGCCGTCCTCTTCCTTGTATTCAACGCTGTATTTGGTCACGTGCGCATCAACAGAGCCGCCGGAAACGACCGAATTCTTCTCTTTGACGTGGAATCTGACCGCGTTCGTCTCGGGCTTCTCGTCTTCGTCGCCGTCATCGTCGTCTCCGCCTTTACCGTCCTCCTTCTTGACCTCCGGGTCGTCCTTATCGTAAACGATGCGGTTCCCGGAAGTGACCTCATCAAGCTTTTCCATCAGCTTGTCGTAAAGGTCGTTCGGCGTGGCGTTCAGCTTGTCGAGAAGCTGCTCGTAACCCTGATTCGCCGCCTCTTTGATCGCGTCGGGAAGCATGTTGTAATATTTCGAACCGTCGGTCTTGAGCGTTTCGATCCACTCATCGTACTTATCCTTGCCCTGCTTGATGAAATCCTTCAGACGGCCCATAAGCTCGTCCAGAGCTGTCTCTTCGCGAAGTTCTCTTACGCGGTACTCGATCTTGACGGTCTTGCCGTCGTCGGTTTTTTTGGTGAGCGGGAGGTAGACGACTGTCTTCCATTCTTCGTTTTCAGAGTCGCTTTCAGAGTTGCCTCCGGAGTTGTTCCCGTCTCCGGAGTTGTTGCCTGAGCTGTCCCCGGAATTATTCCCGGACTCCTCTTCCTTCCCCTTCAGTTCGATCAGTTTGACCGTCTCCCATTCGTCGCCGTTCTTCGCCTGGATCACGGCTTCAACGCTGTCGGGGCAGTCGGTCTTCTCGAGGTCGACGTCCCATTCCTTCTCGATAACGAAGCGGCCGCCCAGGAGCTTGTTGGTGACGGTGTAGCTGCCGCCGGCGCTCCCGGTCTTGTAGGACGCTGCGAAATAAACGTCCGCCGTCTCGTCGTCTTTGCCGGTCTTCACCTTAAACGAGATCTTCCCTTTTGCGTCCTCCGGCTTGTCGGAGTCGTCCGCGTCATAAACGATATTTCCCTCTTCGTCAAGTTCGCGCACGCGGTAGTTTGCAAGGTCCGCCGAAATGTCGTTCAGATCAAGCTCGCCGGTCAGGTCAAAGGACTTCCTCCAGCTGTTTTCTTTATTGAGGACCGAGGCCTCTCCGACGGTCGTCCACTCGCCGTTATCTTTCTTTTGAAGAACGACTTTAACGCTTTCAGGAATTCCGTCCTTTATCTCTTTTCCGTCGCTGTCTGTCCACTTCTTTTCGACAGTAACGATACCGTCCTGAGTGTTCTTAATCACAAAGGTGCCGTCTTCGTCGCGTTCGTACGACACCGTGAACCCCGCCGAGGAGTACTCGTAGTCGCTCATACTGCCGTTGATATATCTGTATTCGCAGCTGAAATGAGCCGGCTTGCGGTCTGTGTTGTCGCTGTCGCCGGGCAAAAGCATCAGCCTTCCTTCTGCTTCCGGATCATCCGTGCCCGCGTCTATTTTAATGTTCGAGTACCCGTAAGCGACGTTTTTGATGAATTCGCGCACCCGGTAGTTGTCTTCGTCAAAATCCTGACCGATCCGCACGGAGGGGAATCTGCCTTCCCACCTGATGTCCGCGCCGAGGTCGATCCTTTCCACGTCCTGCCACATCGGCTCCGCGTCTTCGCCTTCCGGCGTAACGCGCTTCTGAAGCACCGCAGAAACTCTGTAGATCCTCTGAGGCCACAGGCTGTCGTCCGGCGTGTTCCAGACCTTCTTTGCCGTGAACACGACACCCGATTTCGTGTTGGTGATAACGGTGGTGCGGCCTCTGTCGGAAACCTCCACGGTAACGTCGAATTCGTAGATCCGCTGCGCTCCGTCCTTTTCAACTATATAAACCGCCTTGTCGTAATCGCTGCCCGGGAACGCCTCAGAGTCGAGGTCGGAAACAAACACCGTCTTATCGTCGCAATCTTCCTCGCGTGCCCTGTAATCCGCGCTGTCCATCTGTCCTTGAAAAACGCCTTCCCAGTTGTTTGCGGCGGACAGCGTCAGGTAGTCAACGAACGAACCGGTCTTGAAAAGGTTCACCGTAACAGTCTCCGGCATGTCTATGACGCCGTCATTGCTCTGCCAGATTATTTTTACGTAATAGTACTCACCCGCGGTGTTTTTGATAATGGTCTTCCCGCTGACGCCGTCAGTGTACGACACCTTGTAGCTCATATCCATATGAGTGTCTGTCCAGGGCTCAATGCCGAAAGTGACGGTAGGTTGCTGCGCCCCGCCTTCGTCCGCCGCGTCAAGAACGGGGTTGCCATCCTGGTCAAGCTCGCGAACGCGGTAGTCCGCGTCCATTCCCGCGGTTTCGGGGAGCGGCGAAAAGTCTGCTTTCCAGCCTTTTTCTTCGCTCAGTATGACGGTCTCGACCGTCTCCCAGGTACCGCCGTTCTTGTGCTGCAGCACAACTGAGACCGTTGCCGGCTTATAGTTGTTCTGGGGAATATCCCACCGCTTTTCTGCGGAATATATGCGCGCCTTTTTATTGTTTAATGCGACCGTGCCGCCGCCGTTTCTGAGGGCGGCAAGCGTCTCCGCGGAAAGATTCAGCGCCGAAGCGTCGCGAAGGTTGAGCACCGCCGTTCCCTTTCCGCCGCCTTGAGCGCCTTCCGGACCCGTGACGTCGCGCGACTCCAAACCGCACGTGAGCGTCCACCCGTCCGCCACGAAACCCTCCGCGTGCTCCTCTGTAAGCGTCAGAATACTGATCTCCGAGAGCGTTATATTCGCCGTCCAGCCGTTTTCAGCCGTCAGCGTAAGAGCGCCTGTCTCGGTCTTCTCCTCCGAGATTTTATTCGTGTAATTAACCGTAACCGAAGCGGGAAGCTCCTGCTCCGCACCCTCAGGCCATATCTTTTTAACTGTTAGATCAAAAGCGGTCAGCCATCTGCCGTAGACCACCGTGTTCGTCATGATCGGCTCTTCAAAATCGAAAAGCTCGTCAAACGCGTTGGTCTTGTACCAGTCGCCGAAAATGAACCCTTCCTCCGAAGGATCATCGGGTCTCGTTGCCGTCTGGCCCATTGTGACGACCTGGGTCTCCGGCGGCGTGCCGTGTGCGCCCACGTCGAATCTAACCGTAAGCGGGCCGGGCTCGATCTTCGCGTAAGCGTTGTCGCGCGCCTTCTGCGCCTTGTCGTTGCCGGTGGTCCAGCCGTCAATATTGATATTGTCGTTGCCGTCGTTCCAGTGGCCGTAGGTCACCTTGGCGCCGTTATAGATGCTCAGCGCAACGGTCGAAGCGTCTTTGCCCCAGCCGATGGCGCTGCACTCGTTCGTGCCGCCTCTCGCCACGACGATACCGCCGTTTACGTTAACGGTTCCGCCCGTTCCGCCGCTGCCGCCGCCGATTCCCGCCGCGCTGTACGTATTCGAGAAAATGAGATCGAGGATCGCGTCCGCGATCAGATCGTAAAGAAACGACTCCATGTACGCGTTAATCGGGTCGTCGCTCGCTCCGGGCGTTCCGCTTCCCGCAGTGTCCTGGGCGCCGTCCGTGTACCAGTTGTAGGCTGACGAACCGCCGTAAGCGATAACGTACCCGCCGTTTATAGTGACCTTTCCGCCGTTGCAGCCGTTGCCGCCGCCGATACCCGCGCCGGATTTTGTGGACATCGCGAAAACGAATCCGTCTTCAATTGTTATGTCCCCCGCAGATTCTGCAGGATCCCCCATGAGCTGTCCGTTCATGTCGCGTCCCACGCCTCCGCTGCCGATACCTGCGCCGTCCTCGGAAATCGCGATAACGTTGGTATCTTTTCCGCTGATTATGATAACGCCCGCGCTGCCGGCGTGGCCCCCGCCGCCGCCGCCGATCGCCGCCGCCTGTCCCGAGTATTCCCCGGCTGACGAGGAGCATTTCGCAATGACCGTTCCGCCGCTGATGATGATCGGATCCTCCTGGCTACCCGACGCTCCTATAGCGGTGCGTACATACGTTGTATATACTCTGACTGTTCCGCCCGTGATGGTTATCGGCCCGTTCGTGGAACCGCCGATGCCGATGCTTTTTGAGTCAACCTCCACCGTTCCGCCGTTGATCGTAACTGCTCCGCTTTTGCTGTGAGAACCTGCGCCAATGGTCGCATCCGTTATTACAGTTCCCCCGTTGATGGTGATCGGACCGCCGTCCGCTTCATCTCCGCTGCCTATAGCGGCGCCGTAGCTCAGGGCACCCGGTTTCGCGGTAACCGTTCCGCCGTTAATAACGATCGGGCCGTTTGAGCCATGGCCGCCTCCGCCTATCGCAGCTCCGCCTGTCCAGCTGGTCGAGTTGTGAGTCGTGCCGCCTTTCACGGTGACCGTTCCCGCGTTGATCGTAATGGCTCCGCTTCCATGCTCATATCTGCCTCCGATGCCCGCACAGTAATCCTGTCCGGTCACGTCGATAATACCGCCGTTGATGGTCAGGCTCGAGCCGGTCTCAACCTGGATCCCCGGATAGTACTGGTTCGACGTCCCGATGCCGGTTACCTTTTCTCCGACGATCGTGAGCTTGCCCGTGCCCTCTCTCTGCTGCCAGATCGTGAGCGACGAACCATCCATCAGCATGAACGTACTCGACTCAAGGGCCGAACCATCGCACAGAACGAGATTTACGTCGCCGTTTACGTAAATCGGAACGTTGTACCCGTTCTCGCCGGTGTAGTCCGCGCGCAGGCTGTACCAGCCGTCGTTTTCGTATTCCTCGTTGGAGTCGGTCAGAATGTTCGTGAACCCGTGGTTGGACAAGCCGTAGCATTTCGGCTGGTAGTGGGGATTACCGTCCGCGTCAACGTATAAAACTCCAGGCAGTGTCCCGTCGTCGTGTTTGACGCACTCAATCGTATATTTGCAGAAATCCACCGTTTCGTTCTGGACAACGTGAAGTTCGCCGCTCGCGATCCTGTCGTAGCAGAACTCCTCAAAATCATGCTCGAACGTGATCTCCTCGTACGTCTCCGCGCCTTCCGGCTTATACATACACTTGATCTTTATCGTCGCGGGGTCAACGTCAAAAAACGCGTCGACCTTCTTGGGCTCCCACAAATCAAGACCGTAAGCGCCCATCGGGAACCTGCCGATCGAGTTGCCGTCCGCGTCCCACACCGTGGCAACCATGTCGTAATAGTCGGCAGCGCCCTCGCCCAGCGGGTAAAAATGTATGACGTAGCTTCCGGCCTTTGCGTCGCCAACTGAAATATCTTCGCCTCCGTTTTTAATCACGGAAGTGTTGCCTGCGCCCGAGGTGCCTGTATCTGGGACATTTCCTGTACCCGCGCCGGGTGCGTCTCCGTCACCTGCGTTGACTCCCGCCGGCATTATATTCACGCATATCAGTAATGCAAGAATGAACGAAATGAGTTTCCTGCCCATGATATTCTACCTCTTTATTAAATAATCATCGCCGCAGCAAAAATAGTCTTGATCGATATGGATCGATCAACGGCACAATACACCATTGATATCGTACCAAATTTACGAGGTATAATCAAGAAAAATGACGCGGACGGCAGGTAAAAGACCGGTTGATCTACTATCTCAGATCGTCAACCGAACGACAAAAATCGAACTCCTGCGATCAAAACAGCTCCGCAAATCAATTATTTCCGCCGCGTTCGCCGCATTCGTCTAAAAGCGAAACCCTCTCCCGCATATAAGCAGGCAGATTCCCCTTTATAACGACCTGAGGCACGACGTAAACGTCATCCGGATCGTCAGCCGTACCGTTTATATGCTTGAACAGCAATTCAAAAGACGATTTGGCCTGCTGGTACGGGTTTTTGTAGATCGTAGCCAATATTGCCCCGCTCTCGATATGATCCGCTATCCGGGGATACAGATCCGTTGTCACGATCTTGATCCTGCCGCCCGCAAGTCCGCTTTTCACGAGCTCGTCGACAATGGCGTCGGAATTGGCGGATGATACGAATATGCCGCCGAGACCGGGATGTTTACCGACGACTTCCTTGACCTGCTTTCTGGACAATTCCAGATTTTCTTTGAAATCGCACACTTCGGCGACAACGAGGCCTAACGCTCTTGCTTCCTGTTCAAAACCCGCAATGGCCTCCTTGTGAACGGGAACGTTTCGGTTGCCGAGGAAGACTGCCACTTCATTGCCCGAGATACTGTTTCGGAGCAGTTCGGCCGCGACCCTCCCGCTAAGCATTGATTGCGTACGGATATGAAACGACTGGCGGATCACGTCGCAGTCGTTGATCAGCAGGACCAGGTTTAACCCCTCGTTTACCGCGTCGTTGAGCTTCCGGATAAAACTTTCCGAATATGCCTGAAGCGCCAATATAAGTCCGTGTATTCCAGAATCGAGCAATTCTTCAAGAAATTTCTCGCAAAGATCCGTACCGTCAATATCTTTCGGAAGGCTGCGTATCTCCAGTTCGACCTTAAACCCTGCCAGCTCTTTATGGGCAGCTTCCAGGCCCTTCTTTAATTCTTTATATAATTCTTCGGAGCACGTGTCCAGTATCGCGCCGATCACGATCGCTTTCCTGGAGAGGCGGATGGCGTTTATGCTCGGAGTATAATTGAACTCTTCCGCAAGTTTAAGGATCCGTTCTCTCGTTTTCGGCTTAATACTGCTGTCCTTCTTAAAAGCGCGTGTTACGGTGGTGACCGAAACGCCCGCCTTCTCGGCAATATCGTAGATCGTCGATCTTTTCATGCTGTTCCTCTCATCAAAAACCGTTGCCGTCTGCATCGGCGGCAACGGCAAAATAGTATCAAAGAACCCCGGTATTGTCAATTCTCGGCGCGCTTTAGCCTTCTTTTTTAAACGTTATAAACACCGACGTCCTGCTTTCGGGCACCGATACCGTCAATCCGCTCTCCATCAGTTCCCTGCCGCTCTTGCTGCAGGTCAGGTTTCCGTCGGCGTCGGTCAACAGATATACGGCGTCCGGCTTCAGTCCCGAAAGTTTCGCTACGTACGTAAGCGTTTTGCATTTTTCCGGGCAGAACAGCTGGATAAAGCCGGACTGCGTTCCGGGGTCGACAAACTCCCAGCCACGCCATTCGGTAAGGCCGTAATTCCACTCGGTAAGCGGATAATAATCGCAATAATAATAGTCTTTTATGCTGTGAAATTCATCGAAAGCCCGGCGCAGTGCGCTCCAGTCGAATTTGCTGTAGCGGGTGTCGTTGCCGTCGGCCAGGAAGCAGCAGTAGCTCGACCGCAGGAAATAGGACGTAAAGTCCAGCCGTCCTATCGTTGTCACCGTGCCGAAATACGGGATCCACTGGAAAAGCGCCTGATGCATCGACTGCTTGGTGTCGACGTCGCCGTAATCGTAGTCGGTTTTGTGCAGGGGCACTGAGCGCCTCAGCGTTTCCAGATCGAGCCTCCCGCCGCCGGAAGCGCAGGTGTCGATAAACATATTAGGAAACCGTTCAAGCAGCCTGTCCCAAAGTTCGAGATAGCCCTGAACGTACTTGTTTTCCGTCATTCCGACGCGATCCGCTGAGTCGTTCGCCAGCCAGTTGCCCAGCGGATTTCCCGTGCCGTAATCCTGACGGTAGACGGTCACGCCGCCTTTTTCGATTATCGAGGACAATCTTTCAAACACCCAGTCTACCAGCCCGGGTTCGCCCAGATTCGCTATACGCCAGGTGCCGTCTTCGCCCAGGATCCACTCGGGCTTCATTCCGTCCGGGTCAAGGCAGGAATTGCTTATCCGGACCAGCTCCGGCTCGAACCACACGATAAAGTCCATGCCGTGCGCCGCGGTAATATCCGAAATAGCCTGGAATTCCGTGGGGAAACGGCCAATGTCGACTTTCCAGTTGCCGGTCTCGAGCCATTCGGAAACGGACTCTGTCCCCGTTTTAAAGTACCAGCCGGCGTCAAGCCAGTAGGAATCGAGGGGAATATCGTTTTTCAGGTACTTGTTCAGGACGTTGACCTCTTCCTTCTCCGTAGTCCTGGCCAGATTGATATACGTGGCGGACGTGGCGGACGTCATGGGCTTGATAAGTTGACCGTTTATCCGCGGCATGTTGCAGTCGATAAACCAGTGCCTCCAGAGATTCATTGACGCGTCAATATCCCTGCCTTCGTAATACACGAACGCCATCAGCGGCAGCCTTACCGTTTCGCCCGGGTCGATATACGTGTTCAGGTGCGCCTGTCCCGCGGTAAAACGTACGGCATCTGCAGAAGCATCGAAGCGCGAGAACCAGGAACCGGGCCAGCCGATCGCGAGGATCACGCCGCCGTCGCCGTACTGCAGGTTATAATACGGAAATCCGCCTTCGGAAGAACGGCCCGTAGGCTGGATCTGTTCGAATACAGGCTGCTCGGCAAGGTCAACGGTGTATGGATTATATCTTACCGATTCTGCTTTTGTTACGGGATCCAGCTGATAATCGCCTGCGTTGGCAAAAATATACGGATCCTTTCCGCCGAAGGATATATCCGCAGAATTGACTCCCTCAAGGGGACCGATCCGGTCGCTGCCTGTATTTGTAAAATAAACCGTCCATTCATACGCGCAATAGTTCGGATAGACCGCCATATCTATCCTGACCTCCAGCGCTCCTTTTTTGAGGACGATATCGGTGGCGATCTTCTCTCCTTCGTCCCTGGTCTCGCGGCCGATCTCTTTAAAACTGTCGTTAAAGCCTTTGTATTCTTTTCCTTCGAAGGAGAAAGAGACCGGCAACGCAGAAAGATCCCGGAGAAAGCCTTCATATTCGTTGACGACCGCTTCTTTCTTTTCCTGCGACGGATTCAGTCCGGCGGAAACGTCCGAATACTGATAGGAATACGGTTTATAACCGTTCGACCCGCTTTTCCCCGAATCGGCGCAGCCGAATGCGCCGGCAATTAGCGTTGACGTCAGCATAACAGAAATGATCCTCCTTTTTGATCTGTATCTGTCCATTTTTATTTCCCCTGTTTGCGGCTCTTTTTCAGTATCACTGTGACGGCAATAATTATAACACATATGGCGGCGGCTGCAATAATAACAGGCGCGATCCAGCTGTTTTTGCCGCCGGTCCTGCGGTCCGGCGCGTCTGTATTGCCGGCTTCGGACGGATCTGCCGTCTTTTTCGGTTCGGCGGTGGGCGGCGCGGTGGGATCGGGCTCCGGTTCTTTTACGGTCACTTCGAAAGAAACCGTTTCGCCGCCGTATTCCACCGTGAGCGTCTGAGTACCGGCAGTATCTTTGTCAAATCCCTTCACCATTTCGTCCGTCAGCGGAACGCGGGAAACGATACCGTTGTCGTAATGATAAACGATCGCCCCGCCGGAGAGGTTGAGCAGTTTTCCTTTCTCATATTCCAGTTTTTCCGGCAGTTCCAGTTCCTTTTTCTCTATTGCCGACTTTAGCAGCATGGCGTCGCCGAAGCAGGTGCTGTCCCAGTGATAGCCGTCTTCCGTCGGCGAAACTTCAATCAGAAGCGTTGACCCGCCGGAAATATCTATGGCAATAACGAACTCGTCGCCGTACGTCAGATAGTCCGATTCTGCCGCCTGGACGCCGTCAACGTAAACGTACACTTTCACGAAGGAACCGGGCTCGCCGGTAGTTTTATCCTTGCCCGCCACCGCGTAAAAGATATTGTATTCGCCGCTGTACGCGCTGATGTCATATTCTATCTCCGCGGAAGCGTCTTCAAAGGGATGCACGCCGAACCCTTTTTTGTAATCGATCTCGTTTATGATTATCGGGCTGCCCTTCGAGGTCGTATCGACGCCGAAAGTATCTACTTCGTTTTCCAGAATATTCAGGGATTTAGGGGCAATATCGCTCAGATACACCAGATCTGCCACCGTGACGATCCACTCTTCCTGATGGCCTAAATATGAGATCGCAAGCTGCTGTTTGCCTGTGGTTTGCGGATCGTAGCCGGTCAACATGGTATCTAACATAGGCAATTGCGCGGTGCTGCCGTCGGAATATTTTACGGTGATCGAGCCTCCGCTCATATTCAGCGCTTCGCCCACGGCATAGATCGACTTTGCCGGGAACGAAGTGAATTCTATGGAAGACGGGGCGAATGATTTATCGGCGGCCAGCCGTGCGTTGCCCCATACCGAACAGTCGTAATGGTACGTATCCGTACCGCAGGTGGTGACCAGTTTTAACTCTTTGGCGCCCTTGATGCTGACTTTCGCCTCGTACACTTCTCCGAAATTGAGTGAAGGACTTTCCGCGGCGAGAACGTTGTCGACGTATATCCGGCAGACCATGCTGTACACGTATGGTCCCGGATCTTCCGGCCAGTCGCGCCTTCCTACCGTTGCCAGAAACACGTCATACGTGCTGCTGTAACCTGAGATGTCGAAAACGGCTTCTGCGTTTATATAACCTGCCTGCCCGCTCGTATCGTCTCCGTACGGAACGAGGCCTATGCCTTTTTCGTACGTCCGGCCGTTGAGGACAAGCGTGTTGCCTGAACCGTTAAAGCGGTTGATGACGGAATCCGCGGTGTAGCCTGCCACCGGCGCCCCGGTATTGGGGTCAACTTTTCCCACCGGCGCGGTGCTGACCGGAGTCAGATCGCTCAGAAACAGCTCGGCGTTCTGCTCCTCCGCGGCATTTACTGCCGTGCCGGGCAACAGGCTGAATAAAAGCGTTAAAGCAAGTGTCAGCGCCAATACGAGAGTCGATACGAGAGTCGACGTGTGTCCCTTTTTCATAGTCACGATCCTCCGCTTTTGTTTGGGTTTTGAAAATGTTACCGATAACATTTGCATTATATACGGACGATCGCGGCAAGTCAACCGGTTTTCGCGAAACGGGAGCGGGTAGAGTTTTTTGTTTGGGCTTGTTGCAAAAGATATAAGTTAAGGATGGGAGATTGTGGATTCGCTAACACCCGGTTCAAATCCACTTCGCGTTATACGCAAAAAAGGGGCTGTTCAAAAACCTGTTTTCAGGCAGCTGAACAGTCCCCTGTTTTATATCATTCTTCGAGGCATTCCGCAACGCACAAAAAGGCTCACGGCACGAAAGTTACTAAACTGCTCTTGATCACGCGCTCGTACTCACCGGCAGCGGAGATAAATTGACCGTTTATGCCAGTGTGGAAAACAGCAAAGCACGGCAGCAGCTCACCGTTTGAACCCTGACGGAAAGGCATTGACGACGCGGCATACTCCATAAACTCGGACTCGCTGAGCCCGGTCGCCACCCGGTCGAACGTAAGTTGCTCCCAGTTTTCCGCGTTATTGACCGCGTAAACATCTACGGAAATTATCTCGCCGCCAGTCACGTGGGCCACCGAAAAATCTTTTCCCGCGCTGATATACGCGTAAAATTCACGTTTTTCTTTAATATCTCTAGTGATCTGCATCATTGTTTCTTCGATTTGAGCATCGAGCGACCACTTGAAAGTTTTCATTTCATTGCCGTCAAAATAATAAAACTCTTCTTTGAAATCCGGTCCTGAAATATTTCTGCCCTCTTGACAGACCTCGATAAAGAAATTGTGGTCGGCAATCCCCTGAACGCTGTTCGGATCATCCCACGGGATGGGCGTAGGGCCGGTCGGTGCTTCCGTCGGAGGCATCGTCGGCAACTCCTCATACGGTTTCTCCGTCGGCGGCACCGCAGTGGGCGCGGGCGTGGCGTTTACCGTAATTTTATCCGAAGGCAATTGCTCAGGCCGCGTTTCATACATCGCTTTCACGAATATCTCCGGTTCTGTTCCGCCGATAGTAAAGCGCTCGCCCTCAAACTTCACTTCGCCGCCCATCTGGCTGGAATCCAGATAAATATAGCATTTTCCGCCGCTGTTGAGTATATAAGGCAGTTCGAGTGGCGCGGTAACAGAGCAGATCTCCACCAGTTCACCCCTGGCCATATCCAGTACGTAATAACCTCTCCAGTAAAGCGCATCCGGATCGTTCTCTATGAAATCGGAAAAAGGCGATGGCCTCTGACCAAACATGAGCAGGATATCGTTGACGCCGTTATTATCGTAATCAAACGGTACTGCCGAACCGACCTTTAGTTCCGCCCGGTCAAGCGTATAATAGATCGATCCGCCGGCAAGTATCATATCGAACTCTCCGTGATATTTACAAACATAGACCCTTGCGAGCCCTTCGATTTCCCGCGGCGTTTTCTCTTCAAAGAAATTGCTCACGTCGTATCCGTAATCCTCGTTAAAGGTGATCCTTTCCAGCAGGCTGTAATCCAGGACGGGATACCCGTAATAAAGCGGCCCAGTGTTGCCCGCCTCGCCGGCGGCAAACAACGCTTCATACAGCTCAGCCAGGTGTTTATCTCTTGAGCCCCATAGCAGTCCCCTGCCCAGCTGGTCGTCTCCGATCAGCTGGCTGACGTTGACCAGATCGACGGCCGGCGGCGCGGGGGTAGGCGTGGTTTCCGCGGCGAGCGTCGTGACGTCTCCATCTGTCGGCTGCGTATTGACCCTCTCGCCACGCTGTTTTTTAGCGACAAAGGCGACAATCGTCGCGATCACGGCGATAAAAATGATTAATGCCTCCACGGCCAACGCCGGCCGCATCCTGAACCTGCCGCTGCCCCAACTGCGGGATGCACTGCTTTTCGTTTCGGTATTGATGCCGTTTTCTCCGGCTGAAGCGGCGCGGTCAATAAATTTACTGTTTACTTTTGTAATCGCATTAAACAGTTTTTCCCCGTTCATCTCAGTTCAGCGCCTCCCTGACGTATCGTTTGAGTTTCTTCCGGGTCTTGGACAGAATGCTGCGGACGTGATTATCCCTGAGCCGGTATTCCGACGCGATCTCAGGGGCTGACATCAAAAAATAATATCGTTTCATGAAAATATCCGCTTCTTTTTCGGTCAATCCCGCCAAAAATCCATTCAGCAGTCCGGCAAGTTCTTCTTCGGTCAATTCAGTTTCATCATCAACGCATTCCGCAAGCTCTTTAAAAGTCACGTCGTTTTTGCTGACAATTTCGTCCGCGCTCACCCGGAATATGGCCGCCAACTTTTCGATCGTCGTATAATCCGGCCGTCTGCTCCCGTTCTCCCACTTGGAGACCAGGTCTCGCGAAACAAACAGAAGCTCGGCCAGCGTCTGCTGAGACATATTAACGTTGTTTCTCAAGTCCGCTATCTTCCTTCCGAGCTCCACGATCATTTCCCTCCCCGTTGACCACGTGTATTATTATAGCCACCCGCTTTTGGTATGTTAAGGGACTATTCGCACCCGGTCGAGGTTCGAATCCACAAGCTCCCCTTGCCCGCGGTGCCGGGTCTTGTTTCATTCGCGCCACGGGCGCCGCAAATCTTGATGGCTTTGGTGGATTTGCGGCACAAAAAAAGCAGCCTTTTTGGCTGCTTTTTTTGTAGGTGTATGATCAAAAAAGATCGGGTATTGACCGTCGCCGCAGCTTATTCGGAAACCGCGAGCGTCAATACGAAATATACAGATCGTTTAACGCCGCGTTGACTTTATCGCCTTCCGACAGCTCGGCACTGGTGATTATCGCAACACCCAAGTCGTTCTGCGTGTAATTGAGACCAGCAATATACGCGGCGGCATTAAGCGGAACGTATAAGACAGAGTCTTTTACGTAAGGCGCAACGGGTATCTGATACGTATCTTTGCCACACTTTACTTCTTTATTGCCGTCTTCAAAAGTGAACGTCTTGTTTTTATACGTTACAGTGGCGGTGCCGCCGGATACGTTGACCGTCATATCCTTGATAACACCCAGCGAAGCGGCGGGAACACACAGCCTGTTCTTATACATTTCGGGCAGGACCGCCGTATCCGCCGCATAAACGGCAACTGCTTTTCCGTCGGATAACGCGTAAGGTCTGTTGGCGGCAAATGAAGCGCCGTCGCAGACGACCGACTTTACATTCTCAGAAAGTTGTATCTCTTTAGCATTTGTTCTGTATGCATAATTGAACCGCGCGTTCGGAGCGGCATCGCCCAGGTCAAGGAACTGCATGATCTCGCCGGTAGTCGTGGAATTGTCCGCCCATTTGAAATTAAAGTCAGCGCCGAGCCCGCAGGAAGCGTCGTCAATTGCGAGCACCAGATAGTTGTCACCGGTGAACGATTCGCATTGACCGATCTTCTGCATATTCCAGCCGTCCGTGAATTTTTCGATCGAGCCGTTATCACGATTAATGACGAGGTCGTATCCGTACCATCCGTTTTTGGAATTGCCGTCGGTGTCAATATAAAGGTTCATCCAGTTTTCGCCTTCGCGCGCCGTCAATTGATCTGCGCATACCGCGAGGAAGTACGTCTTCCCGTTCGCTCTCGAGACCTTCGCGTTGACAATATCGTTCCGGCCGCTGTCATTCTTGTACGATACCAGTCCGCCGTTTCCGAGAGAATCGCGGTGGAGCGTGTCGCCCGTCGTATCGCGGTATTCGGGCCATACGTCTGCCCATTGTCCGAGCCCGCCGTCCAGCGTTATTTCGTGCTGACCGGACGCCGCGGGCGCAGTACGTCCACCCTTAAATGAGCGCAGGAACGCGGCTAACTGATAATAATAATTGTCACCGAACCCGCCCTTCATCGGCTCGATGTCGCGGCTGAATTCCGGGTTGAAGCAGTCAACGTAAAAGCTTTCGGACCATGAAATATATGTGTGCGCGATCGTAGGATGACCCGTACCTTCCCAGCGCCCGGCAGCCCATTCGTTCCATTCAGTGATAAGAACCACGTAAGGATCGACCTCTGAAGCGCGTGTCATCTGTTCCGCGAAGAGCAGCCCCTGCCCCGTGGTTTCAAGATTGAACTGGAAATAATCTTTAGAACCGTCAGGCAGCGTGCCGACTTTAGGCTGTTTGCCGTTGGAGAAGCTTCTGCCGGTGCTCGTATTGGCCAGTATTCCGGCGGATATCGATATCTCTTCGACCGCGTTGCCATTTTTGGAGTTATAAGAGGCGATCTGAGGCGTCTCGCACATCCACGTCCAGAAATCCTTGCCGTCTTTAACATTTTCCCGGAGCGCCCAGCAGCGCCGCCAGGTGAAATTCTCGTCGGCGATCTGTCTGGCCTCTTCCGACAATTTGTTGAAATTACCCAGGATGAGGGGTTTTCCGTCGTACATCACGTAAAGATCCCGGTATTGTCCGGTGGAATAAACGTCATCCCAGACGTCAAGAAATACGTTCTCCACCAGGCTGACGTCGTCCGCCAGGAAGAAGCAGATATCGGGCGTATCCAGTCCCTCTTTACGCATCTGCTCGTATTCCTTGAATATTGCCCGGTAGCTCGTCGCCTGCGAATTCCCGTTCGTGACGTCAAGGAATATGAAATCCACACCTATGTCTGAAAGCATTGAAGCGTGCTTCCGGATTATCCAGCGGTCGTTCGTCAGATAATAACCGAAATACGGCTCGCCCCAGTAGTGGCCCCAGCCCTGCGGTCCTTTATCATACGCCTTTTTAACGGCTTCAAAACCGCCTTCCAAATAGATCTTATAGTGATCGTATATTTTCTGATCCGAATACGTCACGCTCGTGGGCGTGAACCAGATCTGATAAAACATACCCACAAGCTTGTCGCGGGGGGCGGAGACGCCGTCAATAACTGTTCTGTCAAGATCGTCTGCCGCGACCCAGGTGTCGGAGTACAGGTCGCGTAAAAGCGTGGTATCAGCCGGATAATAGGTTTCCGGCACTGCATCGCTCCATTTAATATCAACGTTGTCAATATATGCGCTGCCCGAGTTGCCTCCGCTTGACCAGAGCGAAAAATAGCCTTTTGTATCGATATCATATGTAAATTTGGCTTTTATCTTGGTTTTACCGTTCACGTCTTTGACAAAGACGTTTTTGCCATCTTCGATCACTGCAGAAAACAGCGGCTGGAACTCGCCGTCTTTCAGCACTTCAACGGTAATAATATTGTTTTTGGTATCGTCGGTCACTCTGACGCGCTGCGTCTTCGAAAAATCAACGTCGACTTTGAACGACTTTACAGTCGGCCAGGTGTCAATGATACCCACTCTGTTGCAGTGGAATAAGAACCAGATACCGTTGGTTCCGACCGCGGCGAACTGATTGCCGTATTCCGGCAGCCTGAGGCCGATATATTCCGAAACGTTTTCAACATTTCCTTTTCGGTCTGCGTTGACGTCCCATTCCGCAACGAAAACGTCTGCCTTTATTTTATGCTTTGAGGCAAAATAGGCGTGATTTGTTTTGCTTTTGAAGACACCGTCTGCCTGTGTCCCCTCGGAGTTTACATACCAGTCGGGATCGTTTGCTTTTATTTTCTGTTCAAAATCCTGACTGTATGAATAGCTCTGCGGTTCCGGTATCTCCGTGCCGCTCTGACCGTTATCTTCAGTTATGCCGTCGTCAAAAACATAGTTTTTTCCCGGTCCATCCGGTCTGTTCGTACCCGCTTTGTTACAGCCGGCAAGCATTATGATCACGATACTCAACAGAACACAGGATAACGCACGCATCTGCTTTTTCATCGTATTGCTCCTTTATAAAAAGATACAGTTTTATTTTAAGGTACTGTGTTTGCAAATACAATTGCATAACCACGACCATATATTGCAATTACAATATAATTGTCATATAATAACGGCGGAGGAAACGAGCATGGAAATATGCGGATTGTATACGGTACATAAATCTGAAATAAGTGCGGACAACTTTTCATACCCCGTTCACTGCCACACCTCCCACGAAATACTTGTCGTGACAAAAGGAAACTGCGGTATCGTCATAGGCGGTACCGAGTATGAACTGGGCGTCAACGATGCTGCGTTTATATTTGAAAACGAAACGCACGGGCTTTTGATTCACGAGGCGCCGTTTGAATTTCTTGCGGTTCAGTTTATACCGAAAGCGTGCAAAAGTGCGGATCTGGACAACCTGATCTCCGGGCTCGCGGACAAATGCAAAAACAAAAGCGGCGCTGTTTTTACGCTCGATGCTGCAGTTTATCCGACGGTCGTTTCATGTATGCGCCGTATCTGCGACGAGCGCTCCGATACGGATATAGACATGTACTTTACTTACATACGCGCGATCCTTTACGAACTTGGTCACAACGCCGTGAAAAAAACCGGCATTGTCCTCGATAATAAAAGCAAAAGGAACGCCGGCGCGGAACTGTTGAACGCCGTGATCGATTACATAGGCGAAAACCTCAATATGTTATCGGATCTGTCGTTTATCAAAGCGGTGTTCCATTACAGCAATTCGCGCGTGAACCGCCTGTTCCGTGATACGCTCGGCGTCTCCGTGTGGCAATATATAACCGCGAAAAAACTCGATCTGGCGTATAATCTCATTGCGGAAGGCTCTGGCGCAACTGCCGCCGCGTCAAGATGCGGTTTTGGAGACTATTCGGTATTCTACAAATCTTTTGTGAAACATTTCGGCATCTCCCCTTCCGCCGTCAAAAACCGCAGTGTTGGGTCGTCATAATAATTCACAAAAGCGATTAAAAAAGGATTGAATACACTAATACTATTGAGATTGTGGATTCGCCCACGCAAATTCCGGTCTTCTGCTGCTTTTTCCGGAATTTGTTTAAAGGGCCCTCCTCGCTGAAACATGCCACCGGCATGTTTCTACGCGCCGTTGTGCACTGATTTCCGGAGTATCCGGTTGGCGCTGGCGCTCGGTTCGAATCCACAAGCTCCCATTGCCCGCAGCGCCGGGCCTTGATTCATTCGCGCCGCGGGCGCCGCAAATCTTGATGGCTTCGGTGGATTTGCGGCACAAAAAAAGCAGCCTGTTTTGGCTGCTTTTTTTGTATGGGAGATTGTGGATTCGAACCACAGAAGGCAATGCCAGCAGATTTACAGTCTGTCCCCTTTGGCCACTCGGGAAATCTCCCCTGACAAGAGAGCTGGTGGACGGATTTGAACCCCCGACCTATTGATTACAAATCAATTGCTCTACCAGCTGAGCTACACCAGCGCCGTTTTTAACTGAGCGCACTGGGCGCGACAGCAAACGATATTCTACTTATATATAGGAATATTGTCAATTCTTATTTTTTGCTTTTTTCATGCGCAAATTAGCAGCAGGTCCTTAGGAAACAGGTGACAGACTTGCGTTCGCCGTCAGGCGGCTCTCGGGTGAACAGGTGACAGACTTGCGTTTTTCAGGCCCAAGGCATAGAAAAAGGAGACGAACCGTAGTCCGTCCCCTGTTGTCCCCGTTTAGATTTGACGTTGCCCCGGATCAGCCCTCGAACAGCGCTTTTGCGAACTCTTCGGGCACGAAGGGCTGCAGGTCGCCGATGCCTTCGCCTACGCCGACCAGGCGCACGGGAATGCCCAGCTCCTCGCAGATCGACACCACGATGCCGCCTTTTGACGAGCCGTCAAGCTTCGTCAGGATGATGCCGGTGATCCCGGCCACTTCGGAAAAGGCTCGCGCCTGATTCACGGCGTTCTGGCCTGTTGCCGCGTCGAGCACCAGGAATGTTTCGTGGCGCACGCCGGCCATTTCGCGCTCGGCTACGCGGTTCATTTTGGCCAGCTCGTCCATGAGGTTCTTTTTGTTGTGCAGCCGCCCCGCAGTGTCGCAGATCAGCACATCGACGCCCTTCGCCCTGGCGCTGCGGCACGCGTCGAACAGCACTGCCGCCGGATCGGCGCCTTCGGACTGGCTGATCATATCGACGCCCGCGCGCTGGGCCCAGACGGCCAGCTGATCGATCGCAGCAGCACGGAAAGTATCGCCGGCCGCCAGCAGGACACGCTTCCCGGCGTTCTTGTAAAGGTAGGCCATCTTGCCGATAGAAGTGGTCTTGCCCACGCCGTTGACCCCGATCACGGAGATCAGCACAGGCACCGCTTCTGTATCGAGCCCCTGCTCGCCCTTTGAAAGCATTGCCGCGATCTCCTCGCGAAGCGCCTCTTCCACCTGCGCAGGGTCGACGATACGGCCTTCCTTGACGCGCGCCCGGAGCCTCTCCATCAGCCGTTCGGTGGTCTCGACGCCGAAATCGGACGTGATCAGCAGTTCTTCCAGCTCGTCGAACAGGTCCTCGTCGACCTTGCCGAAACCGGCCAGGATCATATTCAATCTATTCTTAAAACCTTCCCGGGTCTTCTTCAGCCCGGCCTTCAATTTTTCAAAAAAACCCATGTCTGTCCCCCGTTCGCCCCAGGGCCTTAAAAGTGCCGGCGGCTTTCAAAGCCCCCGGCAGCGCTTAACCGCCAGTGCGTCATTCCATCTTCAGCGAGACCACTCTCGAAATACCTTTTTCCTCCATCGTCACGCCGTACAGCGACCCGGCGTACTCCATCGTGCCCTTCCTGTGGGTGACCATAATGAACTGCGTCTCCTTCGAAACACCGGAAAGGTAGTCGGACAGCCGGTAGACGTTGGCGTCGTCCAGCGCCGCCTCGATCTCGTCCAGCAGGCAGAAAGGAGAAGGCCGCATGCGCAGGATCGCGAACAACAGCGCAATAGCCGTGAGGGCGCGCTCGCCGCCGGACAACAAAAGCATGTTCTGGAGCTTTTTACCCGGAGGCTGGACGTTGATGTCGATGCCACAATCCAGCACGCCAGAGCCGGAGCCGTTGTCCGACAACACGATATCTGCCTTGCCGCCGCCGAACAGCTCAACGAACACCTGGTTGAAATTGGCGCGGATGATCTGGAACTGCTCGGAAAATTGACGCTGCATGACCTCCGTCAGCTCGTCGACCGTCTTCTTGAGCTTCGTCCGGGCCTCCGTCATATCGCGGCTCTGCTCGGAAAGGAACTTGTACCGCGTGACCGTGGCCTCGTACTCCTCCACGGCGTTGACGTTTACCGGGCCAAGTGCCTTGATGGCCGCTCTGAGCTCCACGATCCGCGCCGCAGATTCTTTATAGTTCTCGATAACGATGTCTTTTGCCAGCTCTTTGGCGGCGGTGAGCGTCAGTTCGTACTCTTCCCACAGCCTGTTGCGGCCGGTATTGATCTCGTTTTCGCAGCGCACCTTCTGGATCTCCAGCCGGTTGGCTTCCTGCTCTATATTGGTGATGCGGGTGTTGATCTCGGTGATCCTGGTGAGCATACCGCCCAGGGCCTGGTCGGTCTCCGATTTGCGCTTCTCGACGCCTTCCAGTTTTTCCGCCGCATCCGCCGCGTCAAGTTCCGACACCGCCCGTTTCGTTTCCAGATCCCGGATATCCGCCTGGAGCGACCTGATGTTGTCCGCGTTCTCGGAAGCAGATGATTCGTATAACGCGATCTTTTCGGTCAACGTTTCTATCTCGCGCCCGAGGCCTTCCGCGTCGTCCGCCGCTTTCTGCCTGGCCGCGCACACCCGGTTTTCGTCAATTTTAATAGCGAACAGCGCGTTGCTGACCGTCTCGCGCCTTGCCCGTACGCTTTCCGCCTCCGTCGCCGCGCCTTCCAGCTGCTTTTCCGCCTCCGTTATGGCCGCGGCAATGTCCGCCGCTTCGGCTCCGAAGGACTCCACCTGCCCGGACAACGACTGCACCAGTGTGATCTGCCCTTTGAGCTCTTCCACCAGGCTCGCCCGTCTGGTCCGCCTGCCTTCCTGCCTCTCCCGCAGGGCCGCCACCTTCGCCGCCGCCGTTGACGCTGCACGCTCCAGCTCCCTCAGCTGCTCGAATCTTGCCGTCTGGCTCTCCGACAGCAAGGCCGCCTCGGCTTTATTGTCCGACAGCTTCTTGTAAAGCTTTTCCACCTTTTTGGAAGCCTCGTCCAGCTCCTTCTCCAGCCTGGGGATCTCGCGTGTCCGTGACAATGCTCCGGTGGTCTTTGCGCCGCGTTCGGCCGCGCCGCCGGTGATGGCGCCGGACGTTCTCAGGATGTCGCCTTCGAGGGACACGCACATGAACTGATATTTATACTTTTTCGCCGCGTCGATCGCGTCGTCCAGCGTCTCGAAAAGGGCAACTCTTCCCAGCAGACTGTCTGCGGCCGGTCGGAATTTTGCTTCGCATTCCACTCTGTCGCTGGCAATGCCTCTGTACCCCCGCATAGCACGGAGTTCTCGCTGCAGCTGCTCGTCCAGGCGCTTTCCGGTCACCGCCGTGAGCGGCATGAACGTGGCGCGTCCGAATCTATGTTCTTTCAGGAAATTGATAGCGGCCCTTGTCTCGTCCTCGGTCTCGGTGATTATATTCTGGTAGCTCTGCCCCAGCGCCGTTTCCACCGCCAGTTCGTATTCTTTGGGCACCGTGATGAGCTGTGCCACCGCGCCGTAGATCCCGTCGCCGAACGCCGGGTTCTTTTTGCAGGCCTGGAGCACTTCTTTAACGCTTCTGGCGTAGCCCTCGTACCCTTCCTCCATCTCTTTCAGCAGCTTGCACTGGGCGTTCAGGCTCTGCATGCTGCCTGTCAGGGACGTGATCTCCCGGTTGGCCTCGTCGATGGCGGTCCTCAGGGCGGCCAGGCGGCCTTCGTTGTTCTGGTACTCCTGCTTCGCGTCGGAAGCGGCGTTGCCCGCGTCAATATATTCTTTTTCCGCTTCGCCCAGTTCTCCGGCTCCTGCGCTGTCGCTTTCCTGGATCGCCTTCAGTTCCACGTCCAGGGCGGCTTTTCGCTCGGTCACCATGCCGATCTGCGCTTTCGCGGCTTCTGCCTTGCTGTTTTTTTCGCCCAGATCCAGCCTGAGACGCACCAGTTCCGTCCGGATCTCCTCTTTTTTCGCTTCCGCCGCGGTCAATTCCCCGTCGGTCTTGTTCAGGAGTTCTTCCTGGGCCCGGCTTTTCGCCCGGATCTCGTTTATCTGGCCGTCAAGCGCCTCGATCTCCGCTTTCAGACGGTCGATCTCCTGCCTGTGGGCCTCGATCCTGCCGGTCTCCGTGGCTTTTTCCGTGTCCGCCCGCTGAGTTTCCTCTTTCGCGTGGACGATCTTTTCATTGTTCAGCGCGATCTCGCCGTTGATGCGCTCGATCCGCTTTTCGTGCTCCGACTGGTCGCTCCGGAGCTTGGCGATCAGGCCGTCAAGCTGGCGGGACAATTCCAATTTCGACTCGTTTTCCTGCCTCAGCGCCTCCAGCGCGGCGTTGGCCTCCGCCCTGTCCGAATTGACCGTGTCAATATTCCTGTTGATGACTTCGAGATTGTCCTCGGCCCGCGTGATCGTTTCGCTGAGCACGCCCACCTCGATGTCCCTGAGTTCGTAACGGAGGGCAAGATATTTCCGGGCAACTTCGCTTTGTTTTTCCAGGGGTTTGATCTGGGCTTCCAGCTCGTTCACGATGTCACTTATGCGCAGCAGGTTCTGCTCCGTGGCGGCAAGTTTCCTTTCGGCTTCGTTCCGGCGGATCCTGTATTTCATAATGCCCGACGCGTCCTCGAAAATGTTCCGCCGCTCTTCCGACTTGGTGCTCAGGATCTCGTCGATCCTGCCCTGCCCGATCAGCGAATAACCGTCGCGGCCAATACCCGTGTCCGCGAACAGCATCACTATGTCCTTCAGCCTGCATTGCGCCCCGTTGATCAGGTACTCGCTCTCGCCAGACCGGTAGAGGCGCCTGGTCACCCGCACTTCGAGATAGTCAATATTCAGCGCCCGGTCTTCGTTGTCCATGATCAGCGACACTTCGCACATTCCCGTGGGCTTGCGGCTCTGGGTCCCCGCGAAGATCATGTCTTCCATCCGGCTGCCTCGGAGCGTCTTGGGGCTCTGTTCGCCCAATACCCATTTAACGGCATCGGAAATGTTGCTTTTTCCGCTGCCGTTCGGGCCGACAATCGCCGTTATGCCGTTGCTGAATTCCAATACTGTCTTGTCAACGAATGACTTGAAGCCCTGCATCTCGAGTCGCTTTAGGTACAATGCTTTACACCGCCTTCGCACCGGCTATTGTACCAGTTCGGGGCGCCGATGTCAATGCGAACGCGGGTGCGAACAAGGGCCGCGAACGGGGGACAGACTTCTGTTTTTTTCGTTGACAAGGCTGATGCAAACTGATACAATCGGGCTCGCTTGCAGCATCTGAATGTACCCACCAAAAACTAAATATGGAGGTATTGACCATGCCCACTATGCCACGACAAATGAGCGTGTCCGGCACTTACCATGTCATGCTGAGAGGCAATAACAGGGAGAAAGTGTTTATTGACCGGCTCGATATTAAAAAGTTTTTGTTTATCCTTGGCGATTTGAAAAAAGAGTACAATTTTAACGTTTTTGCCTATTGTTTTATGTCGAATCACGTGCATCTGTTGTTGCGCGAGCCGGAATGCGGCCTGATCAGCAAATTTATGCAAAAACTTGAATGCCGGTTCGTGCGCTGGTACAACGCCAAATACGACCGCTGCGGCCACCTGTTTCAGAACCGCTTCAAAAGCGAAGTCGTGGAGGATCTCGCCTATTTTAGGACGCTGGTCAGATATATTCACAACAATCCGGTCAAAGCTGGGCTCGTCAGTCGGGCGGGAGATTACGCAGATAGCAGTTTTCGCTGCTTTTTCAGCGACAACAACACTTTGATTGACCGTGATTACGTTTTTGAGGCGATTGCCCAGCCGGAATTTGCGTTTTTTCACTCTTGCAGTCCGACGACCGACGAGGAATCTCGCTGCATTGAACTCTCCGAAAAGCTGAAGCCGCGGGTCATTGATGAATATTCATTCGAAATTATGCAAACACTCTCCGCCTGCTATAACGGCGCGCAGCTTCTCGGTATGGGGTTGAACCGACTTTTCGACTGTATACGGCAATTCCGAATGCGCGGCCTGACTTACAAGCAAATCGGTCAATTCCTGGCGAAGAGCAAAAGTACCGTCTTTAAATGGGCAGAGCTGGCCTGTTAGCGCCGGAACGCGACAACAATTTGAAAAATCGTAATGTGAAAGAGTTGTTTGTTGCTTTTTTCGCGTTGATCTGATAACAGAAAACACAACATGTCAATTAATTTTGCGTTCAAGGTTGTTGCCTTTTAGTCAGCCCGGCTTACAACTGTGTGTATCCTTTTGCTTTTTTTGACGCAGCATACTCAGCATCGTCCAAATCGCTTTTTTCTCTCGTCAATTTGCCAAAAAACGACAATAAAGCCGGTCAATCGAATCGTTTTTTTCGTTATTGAACTATACAGGCCAGAAGTGATAGAATATCCAGGCAACGGAAGTCTGTCCCAAGTTCACTGAGTTCACCGGTTCATGACAGCTTGACGATTGCGCAAAGCGAAGTTCGGCCTCTAAATCCTTCGCTCTATAAAATAAAACCAAGGAGAAAAACAAATGAAGCAAAAAATCCGCCTTACTTCGGCACTATTCCGCGCCATACCATCGCCGGTGGTTGCCATTTTTGCAATTTCCGTTGTCACAATGAACCTTCTCGCCAACAAAACGCTGATCCAGACGGGATTTCTGGCAATTGACGGAGGAATTCTTGTTTCGTGGATCTCATTTTTGTGCATGGACGTCGTCACAAAACACTTCGGCCCAAGGGCGGCAACGAAATTGTCGGTTTTTGCTATCGCCACGAACCTGCTCGTTTGCCTGATTTTCTACATTGTCAGCATAATTCCGACTCCCGGCGTCGACGCGGATTACACTGCTTTCAACGAGATCCTCGGCGGCACCTGGTTCATACTGCTCAGCAGCACGATTGCGTTTTTCCTCTCTTCTCTTGTCAACAATTTCTTAAATTTTGCGGTTGGCAAGCTGTTTAGAGCAAACCCCGACGGCAAAATCGCTTTTTTCGTTCGCAGCTATGCGTCCACCTTCATCGGTCAATTCGTTGACAACCTCATCTTTGCCATTTTGACCTTCATGGTGTTTGCTCCGATCTTTTGGAACGGCTTCCACTGGACGTTCCTCCAGTCTGTCACCTGTTCACTCATCGGAGCCTCTCTGGAACTTCTCATGGAGGTGGTTTTCTCGCCCGCCGGGTACGCCATCTGCAAACGCTGGAAGCGGTTGGGGGTCGGTGATGAGTATTTCGAACTTGAAAAACAACTTTCCGGAAAGGACGTGGCAAGATGAATGAACTGAAAAGCGGCGATTCGAACGGCAATAACAGGTCTCTCAAAGTGCTTATTACCGGTTCCGCCCGCGGAATAGGCCGCTCCGCGGCAATTAAATACCTCGAAGAAGGGTGCTCCGTTTTCGGTTTTGACGTTTTGCCCGGAACGATCACGCACAATGCATATACTCACTATATAGTTGACGTTTCACGCCCGGAAACACTCCCGAATTTCGCAAAAGATGGACCCTCTGGCTTATGCGAATCCGAGCGCGAACGGGGGACAGACTTGCGTTTCGGGGAAGAAAGTTCCTCCGACACCCCACTCCCTCCGCCTAACGTCATCTTCATCTGCGCCGGAGTGCAAAATTCCCCTGACGATATTATGATCAACCTCAAAGGCGCCATCAACGTTACCGAAAAATATGCATTCCAGCCAGAAATACGCTCCGTCCTGTTTTGCGCTTCCGCCTCAGCACATACCGGATTTGAATTCCCTGAATACGTTGCCTCCAAA
This sequence comes from Clostridia bacterium, assembly GCA_016287565.1. GTDB lineage: Bacteria > Bacillota > Clostridia > UBA1212 > UBA1255 > UBA1255. The sequence goes on along the minus strand of JAEFAM010000001.1, from coordinate 125,296 downwards.
GCCGGCCTGATCGGATATATGAAAAACGTTGCCGTCAGACTTGCGCCATACGGCGCGATCGCAAATTCTATATCGCCGGGCGGCGTAATAACCGAATCTAACGACCCTGTTATGCGTGACCCGGCTTTATGGACAAAGATAATGGATGTTACCCCGCTGAAGAAGTGGGCAACAGAGCAGGAAATAGCCGATTGGGTCTGGTTTTTGACGGCTGTCAACCGCTCTGCCTCCGGAATTGACATTCTGATCGACAATGGCGAGAGCAATCTCGCTTCGACTTTCGTTTGGCCTGAACAGCCTAACCCCAAATAAAACGGAATTAAAACAGGAGTAACCGCAAGAGAGAAAACGCAAGTCTGTCACTCGTTCGCACCACAAAAAACCAAGTCTGTCACTCGTTCGCACACTCGCCATGAACACATTTTTGATTGCCCTAACCAACGTCCTCGTAACACTCGCGTGCATTGTCCCCGGCTTCGTCCTCTGCAAATGCAAAAAAGCGTTCGCCGACCACTTGCCGACGCTTTCAGGCATCCTGGTCTTTATCGGCACGCCGTTTTTGGAATTCACGAGCTTCATCTCGCTGGAATATAAACCGGAACATCTCGCGCAAATGGGAATGTTTTTCCTGATCTCGCTTGCCGCTCAGCTCACTTTTTGCCTTGGTTTTTATCTGATTGCCGGAAAAAAGCGGATCGAACAGCCGATTCGGGTGGTCAATATTGCCTCCGTGCTTGGAAACGTTGGCTATTTCGGCCTCCCGCTTGTCCGCGCGATCCTCCCCGGCAACGCTTTGGCCCTCTGCTGCGCGACAATGTTTATCGTTTCGATGAATATCGTCACGTTTACCGTGGGCGTTTTCCTCCTGACCGGCGACAAACGCCACATTTCGGTCAGATCCGCGCTCCTGAACCCCGCCACCGTGGGCCTCGCGATCTCACTCCCGTTCTACTTTTTCGGATGGGGCAATTCGCTGCCGTCGGCCGTAACGTCAATGGCTTCCAACTTTGCCGCGATGACGGCCCCGCTTTGTATGTTTATCGTCGGCGTACGCCTCGCCATGTCAGATCTCAAAAAATTATTCACTCGCGGCAACGTTTACCTCGCCGCCGCATTAAAATTGATCGCTTTTCCGCTTTTCTGCTGGCTTTTGACCTGGCCGTTGTCGAAAATTCTCCCTTTTCAGCCCGGCCTGCGCCTTACGCTCGTTATACTTGCGGCAACGCCTTGCGCCTCGCACACTTTGAATTTCTCGGAGATCTACAAGGTCAATCCCGAACTTGCCGCGAACTGTATCCTTATTTCGACGATCTTTTGTTTCGCGACTTTGCCTTTGTTTACTTTATTACCAATGTAGCGGACGATGGGGCTATCGAGATACAAGTCTGTCACGCGTTCGCATCCCGCAAAAACACAAGTCTGTCCCCCGTTCGCTGTCCTCGTTCGCCGGCAAAAAAAGGCGGGGGACCTAAAGTCTGTCCCCCGTCCACAGTCGGCGCGAAACCAAGTCTGTCCCGCGTTCGCGCCGGTCTGCGCCTGCTGGCGCTTCTTACTTTTTGATAATAAAGGCCGGCATCGGGATCCCGTCGCTACTGGCGATGTTGGCGCTGGCCGGCAGCCCGTCTTGACGGATGCCGTAACCCACCGCAGAAGGCTCACGGGTCAAAACGATCTTGACCGTTGACCCGTCTATCTGCTCGATCTCGGAATACATCTTGTCGCCGTATTCGTCGAGTGCGTAAAGGCCGGCAATCTTGTCGCCTTCCAGCAGCGTTATTCCGTCGCCCACGTTTTTAAAGGTGATAACGATCGAATTGTCGCTGTTCCAGGTGATCTTGTCCGGCTCCGGCGCCAGCGAATGCGCCGCGTCCCCCTGGCCGTAAACGACGTAAGCAGCGATTTTTGCCGCGCGCTTGCCCAGTTCCAGCTTGTAAAGCGGATGCGCCCAGTCCGGATCCCCCGCTCTGTAGCCCTGATCCATTGCCGTGACGATGTACGAATTCAGCATGCTGCGGTAGGCGTCGAACTGCGCGGCGCGAATGTACGGCAGCTCGGGCCAGTAATAATCGGCTTCACTGCCGTGGGTACTCAGCTGAACGTTGATGAACGGGAAACACAGCCCCCACGCGTGCCGGTAACCGCTGACCGTCCGCTTCAGATTATCCGCGTAACGAAGGTATTGGCCGCCCGCACTCTCGCTCTCGCCTTGATAAAAGATCATTCCCGTAATTTTGTTGCGCGTAAACGGATAAAGCAACGTGTTGTAGAAGCCGGAGACCGGGACGCTGGCGCCCGTGGTGAATCCGAGTTCCGCGGCAACGTCCCCGGGCATCAGTTCGTGGAGCGTTGACCCGCCTGAGGCCGCCATGATCAAGCCGAGCGGCACATCAATGGTTTTGCTGAGCTCTTTTCCGAAATAATAACCGATGGCGGAGAAGGACAACACCGTCTGCGTCGTGGTTTTGGCCCATTTCGTGTTCGGCGAGACCACGTCTTCCTGCGGTATCGTAACGTCAAGGCCGTCGGTGTACGCGTCCATCACCGATTGCCGCGACTGCGAATAAATGCGGATCAGATCGTTTTTGTTGATCTCTTTGGCGTATTCCGGCGTCGTCGACGCGGTGCTCATATACATCAGTTCGGCGTTCGATTGTCCGGAGATCACCCAAACGTCGCCCACAAGGATGTCTTCAAACTCGGTTCTTTCGCCGTTTTTCGGGTAGATAACCAAAGTCTGTCCCTCGTTCACCGCCTCGTGGGACGAAAACCGGATCGTCCAGCTGCCGTCCTCCGCCACGATCCCGTACCGTTTTTCGCCCATAAACTCGCCGTAAATAACGGCGCCGGGGTTGTCAGACCGCCCAAACACGTTAAAATACGCGTTGCGCTGGACGACCATATCGGAGGAAATGGTCCCGTTGACCGTGTATGTCACCGGTTCGCCGCTGTCGTTCGGCTCTTTTTGCGCCGGCAACGGGGCCGGGGCAATATTTGTCGTGGGCAATTTCGAGTCCGGGTCAACTTTTTTGCACGCGGTCGTTGGCAACAGCACGGTCATGCAGATCAGCGCGGCTAATATCACTCTAATGCCTGCGGCGGCAATCTTTTTGAGCTGCTTTTTGTTTTGTGTGTCATGGGTTTTTGCTTTTGCTTTCATTATTAACCCGCCCCCGTCTTTTCGTCCCGCCCCCGTCCGGCTCCGCCGAATCGGAGGCACATACTTTAGTACTTTAGATTATATAATGGGGAGGCGCGGAAGTAAAGTGGCGCGAGAGGCGTGGAAGGTGACGGTGGAAAAGTGACAGACTTGCGTTTCGGAGGCTTTGCCAAGGGGGCGAACGGGTGACAGACTTGCGTTTTACCGGGTACGCCCGGGTATCTCTCAGCTCCCCCGTTTTGCCGAAATCCTCGACGTTAAGCAAAGCAAAAACCCGCGTTATTCCGGAAAATATGTATAAAAAAAGCAAAAACCCTGCGAATATGCAGGGCTTTTGCTTTCTTTCACGGAGAAGCGGGGATTCGAACCCCGGCGCCGGTAACCCGACCTAACGGTTTAGCAAACCGTCCCCTTCGACCTACTTGGGTACTTCTCCAGTCGAGTGACGCAATTATAACAAGTTCCCTAAAACGTGTCAACACATTTTAATGAGGATTTTAAACGAGGCGAAACGGAAGTCTGTCCCCTGTTCACCATCGGTCGAATCGTTCGAAACGGAAGTCTGTCCCCTTTCCACCGCCGCGCGAATCGGTCGAAACCCAAGTCTGTCCCCTGTTCGCGCCCCTCCACCGCCTGTCCGCCGGCCTCTTGCCAACAGCTTCACAAATATGTTACAATTCGTACATCAAAACGAGAAGAGGTGTCTCCGTTAATGGCAAACAAGAAAGAAAACACCGCCGCCCAGGAAGCGGCAAAGAAGGCGTTGGCGGCGCTCCAGGCAAAAAAGGATGCCGAAGGTGGCGAGAAGGAAGTCACGCGCACAACGTCCGGGACGACCAAGACAAAAGTTCAGCACAATATCACACACGTTGACCAGCAGAGCTCGTCGAAGGAGGAGCTGCTCGCCATTACGAGGGCAAACGCCCGGCCGTATCGCGTTGGCGCGATAATTTTGTGGATCCTTGCCATCGCGTTTGAGGTTCTGGCAATTTTGTGCTTTAAAAAAGTTTTCAAATGGGATTTCATACAGAACAACCCCGGCTGGACGATCTCGTGGGCCGTCTGCCTGGGACTTGACCTGATCTGCGTGATCTTCGGTTCGCTGCTGTGGAAGAAGGGCAACCACCTTGACCCGGCTTCGGAGAAGAACAAGACCCGCTTCTGGCTGCACAACAACCTGGGCGTCCTCATTTCGGTCATTGCCTTCGCGCCGTTCCTCATTTTCGTGTTGACCGACAAGAAAGCCTCCAAGCAGTCGAAAACCATCGCCGCCATCGCCGCCGTCGTGGCGCTGCTGGTTGCCGGACTCGTGAGCTACGACTGGAATCCGGTATCGCAGGAGCAGATGCTCGAGGAAGCCGGCATTTCGACGGACGCCGAGTACCCGCTGGTCTACTGGACCAAGAGCGGAGGCGTTTACCACTACTATGAAGACTGCGGCCACCTCGACCATTCCATCGAGCTTTTCAGCGGAACGTCTGTTGCGGCTATCGAAGCCGGCAAGACCCGTATGTGCAAGACCTGCTACGACAAAGCGGTCAGAGAAGGCGCGATCGCTGCGGAGAATAACGATTCGTCGGACAACGGAGGGGACAAGGGTGAAGATAACACGGACAATGGTGCCGATCAGGCCAACGTCGGCAATTGATCGGCTGGCCGCGATCTGATTTTATAAGTCGCACAACAGCAGGCGCTTCCGGGCGCCTGTTTTTTTGTTGGTTTTTCACGGTTCAACCCAGCCGCGAACGAGTGACAGACTTGCGTTTTCCAGCCGGTGGAAAGGTGACAGACTTGCGTTCACCTGCCGGTGGAAAGGTGACAGACTTGGGTTTTCCAGCCCAGGCAGACAAAAAAAACAAGAGGCCGCTTGTCGTTCCTATAAAGGAAAGCAGCCTCGTGTTTGAAAAATCGTGCGTTGCCCGGGAACAATTCCGGGCAATAATTGTCCGTCGTCAGGCGGCAAGTACGGAGATCTTGTTCTGAAGGATCTCGGTGATGATGTCAACGACCCACGCGATCACGTTGCCGATGCCAGTGAACAGCACAAGCAGTCCAACGACCAGCGTGATGACGTTTTTGGTTTCAAAGAATCGGATGATCCTGTAGGCGCCGCCGATCAGCCATCCAAAGAAGAATTGAAGGATGACCTTTACGATCTTGGGCAGGGATTCGTACGTTTTCGTAATATTCATGTTCGACACCTCTTTTTTTGTGTTTGTAAGGAAATTATACATTATTATCCGGATTTTCACAAGATTATTTTAGTGGTCTGGGCCTGGCGAACCCACGGTGATCGCAAGTCTGTCCCCTTTCCACCGGGGGGCGAACGAAAGTCTGTCCCCCGTTCGACGGACCATTCGACCGCCCGAAACCCAAGTCTGTCCCCCGTTCGACGGACCATTCGACCGCCCGAAACCCAAGTCTGTCCCCCGTTCGCACCTGTTCGGCATTGACAGCGCCCTGCCAACAGTGGCACAATATTGGCCGAAATAACACAGTGCAGAAAGGGACGTAAAGAGCGGTTATGAAACGGATCAACGGAACGGAACTGACGAACCGGCTGGAGGAGCTTGTCCGGAAGGGCATTGACGAGGCGCTTTACAGCGGCATCGCGCTCAGAGTTATGCAGGACGGCGAGACCGTGGCGGAAGTGCTGGAGGGCGTGGCAGATCTTGAGACGGGCAGGCCGGTGACGGCGGACACTTTGTTCCGGCTGGCGTCAATGACGAAACCCGTGACTGCAGCGGCGGTGTTGTCCGCGCAGGACCGGGGGCTGCTGAGTTTGTTTGACGAGGTGGGGCAATACCTGCCTGCGTACAACGATATGTGGGTCGGCCGCAAGGAGGTCCGGGAGGACGGGTCGATCGCGTTTGTCCCGGCGGAGAAGGCCTGCAAAAAGCTGCGGATCCACCACCTGCTCAGCCACGTCAACGGCATCGGCTCTGCCGAGATGGGTTACTGGGCGCTTGACCGGGTGAAGGACGAGGACCGGCAGACGCTGGAGGCCATAACGAATTACATGGGAGAGCACCTGTACCTGGATTTCCAGCCCGACTCCTCCTTCGGATACAGCGGCGTGGCGGCCTTCGACGTTGCCGGGCGCATCATCGAGCTGGTCTCGGGGCTTAAATTCGGCGATTACATCCAGAAATATCTGTTCGATCCTATGGGGATCACGGACATCACCTTCGAACCCACCGACGAGCAGTGGGCAAGGTCGATGAATATGCACTCCCGGGACGACAAGGGCCGCAGCGTCACGGACAATTCCCTCGGCCGCACCACGTTCGAGAATTTCCCGATCACCTACCAGAGCGGCGGCGCGTCGTTGACCGGCACGCTCAACGCATATTCGAGGTTCGCGGAAATGCTCAGGCTCGGCGGCGCTGACCCGGTCAGCGGCAACAGGATCATCTCCATCGGCGGCGTCGCCCAGATGCAGTCCATCTGGCCTCTCCCCGGCACGGCCAACATCGGTCCTTTCGAGAGCTGGGGCCTCGGCGTCCGCGTGATCCGGGACAACCACCCCACGCTTCCCGCGGGGGCTTTCGGCTGGAGCGGCGCGTACGGCACCCACTTCTGGATCGACCCGGCCAACAACGTCACCGCGATCATGATGCGCAACTCCAGAGTTGACGGGGGCGCAGGCGCGGCGGCCACCATCAGGTTCGAAAAAGCGGTCTACGCGTGACCGCGGCTGCCCGGTCGGTGCAGTGACCGCTCCGGCCGCACATCGCAGGAACAGCGACCGAACCAACCGCGGCAGCAACCGAACGGCTAAGCGGCATCGCCTGACAGGCGCAAAAACAGCGATTTTTTTCAAACACATACACTTTTCAACTCTTCAAGGAGGCACCAGGACCCCATATGTTTTCACTCAATCTCAACAACGTCGAACAGCGGATACGCGAAATTTGCCGCCGCACGGTCAGCGAAAACAAGAACTTCGGCATAATGTTCCGGCTCATGCAGCACGGAAAAATAATCGTTGACGTCACGGAAGGCGTGCGCGACCCGGATCATCCCGAGCCCGTCAACGGCGACACCATGTTCAGGCTGGCGTCCATGACCAAACCGGTGACGTCCGTTGCCGTGCTGGTCGCCCGCGACAAAGGGCTTCTCAAATTGACGGACCCCGTCTCCGATTACCTCCCCGGCTTCGACGACCTGTGGGTCGGAAAAACGATCGACACGCCGGAGGGCGAAAAGAAGTTCGTGAAGGACTACCGCGCCTCCACCACGCTAAGAGTGTGGAACCTGATCTCGCACACCAGCGGCATCGGCTCCGGAGAAGCCGGGTACGTTGCCCAGTGGCAGATCGACCCGAAGTACCACGAAAACCTTGCCGCCATGGCGGAATACCTTCCAAAAAATTTCCCGCTGGATTTCGAGCCCGGCACACGGTTCGCGTACAGCACCATGTTCGGCGGTGACATGGCCGCCCGGGTGGTGGAAGTGGTATCGGGAGTCCCCTACGACAAGTTCCTCCGGGACAACGTTTTCGGGCCCCTTGGCGTTGACGACGTGACCTTCACTCCCACCGATGATCAATACGCCCGGTTTTCCAGGATGATGAACGTCAATGCCGAAGGAAAACCATACGCCGACGATTCGCTGGGCCGTTCGACCTTCGAAAGGCTGCCCCTCACCTACTTCTGCGGCGGCGCGTCGTTGTGCGGCTCCATGAACGGCTACACCAGGTTCGCGGAAATGCTCCGGAACGACGGCGAACTCGACGGCGTCAGGATATTGTCCAAAGAGAGCGTCGACCTGCTGCACACGCCCTGGATCCCCCGGGAAATGGACGGCATCACGCCCTTCGACGACTGGGGCCTCATGGTGCGGATCACGGCGGGCAACCACCCCTGGCTTCCGAAAGGCATCTACGGCTGGAGCGGCGCGTACGGCACCGTGTTCTGGGTGGATCCGGTCAACGACGTGACGGCGCTGCTGATGCGCAACTCCAGACGCGGCGACGTGGAAAACGCGGACCTGGCGGGAGAATTCGAGCGGGCAATGTATTCATCGGACAATAATTGACCGAATATATGCGGCTAAAAACCGAACAGAAAGGAAATTCAAAATGGAACTCAAAAGCATTTTCAGCTGCGACCCTGCCGAAAAGCCCCTTGACAACATCGTCACCGACGGCGGTTTCGTAGGCATTTTCCGCACCATCGCCTGCGTGGGCGACAGCTTGTCCTCCGGCGAACTCGAAGCCAGAGACGTTGGCAGCCCCACCACTTATCACGACTACTTCGACTACTCCTGGGGCCAGTACCTTGCCCGCCTCGCCGGAACGACGGTGTACAACTTCTCCCGCGGCGGCATGACGGCTTCCGAATACTGCAACAGCTACGCAGACGCGATGGGCTGGTGGAAGACCGACAAGCTTGCCCAGGCCTACGTGATCGCTATGGGCTGCAACGACATCTTCGGCCTCAACCAGGAGATCGGCAGCGTGGAAAACGACGTCAAGGAAGACTGGCACTACAATAATCCCACCTTCTGCGGCTATTACGCCCGGATGATCCAGCACTACAAAGAGCTGCAGCCGGAGGCCAAATTCTTCCTCATCACGATGCCCAGAGAAGAGCCTTTCAACGAAGAGACGCAGGGCTTCGAGGCCAAGAAGCTGGAGCATAAAAAGCTGCTCCACGACCTGGCGGCCCATTTCAGCAACACATACGTGATCGACCTGAACGAGTACGCTCCCGTGTACGACGCGGAATTCCACCGCCTGTTCTTCACCGGCGGCCATATGAACGCCGCGGGCTATCTGCTCACCGGAAAAATGGTGGCTTCCTACATCGACTACATCATCCGGCACAATATGGACGATTTCAACCAGGCGGGCTTCATCGGCACCGGGTTCAAGTTCTGCGGATAACGGCAAATCGATGATCGGTCTGTTTGTTTTGTTAGCGGTCAGTTTAACGCTGGCCGCGCTCTATATTACCGGGGCGGTCAAGCCTCCCCTGCTGGCAAAGGCCCTGGCTTCTTGCGCCTTTGCGGCCGTGGGCGCCTGGGCGCTGTTCGTATTGCCGCTGACAGGCGGAGGCGGTTTTTCCGGGGGCAATGCCGGCGTCGTTTCGGGAGGCGATCCCGCTGCGGCAACAGGCATTACCACGTTCCGGCTGCTGATATTCATCGGCCTTGCCGCGGGAGTGGCGGGAGACGTACTGCTGGAGCTGTTCGGCCAGGAGGACAAACGCTTCTTCCTGGGCGTTGCCGCGTTTTTCGCAGGCCACGCGCTCTACGTAACCGCGTTCTTCACAGTCGACGCCTCCGCCGCCCTCATAGCGCTGCTGTGCGCCTTCCCCGTTGCCGCCCTGCTGACGGCAATATCGGCCAGATTTTTGACCTTCAAAGGCGCTCAGCGCCTGATCCTGCTGGTTTACCTTTTCGCCCTGTGCTTTATGTGCGCCTTCGCCTGGGTCATACTGATCCGCCTCGGGACCGTCCCCTTCGCGCTGATCGCCCCGGGAGCCCTGCTGTTCCTGCTGAGCGACACGTCGCTGGGATTCATACTCTTCGGAAGCGAAAACGTCAGGCGCCGCGCCAAACTGCTGGGCGTCATCTGCCTGACAACGTATTATCTGGCCCAGAACCTCATCGCCCTGTCGATCGCGTTCTGACGCGCCGTCCCGCTTTTACCGATCCGGACAAAACAAGCCAAAACAAGCCAAAACAAAGACCCGCTCCGGCACTTTTCACTGTAAAAAGTCTCCGCAGCGGGTCGATTTTTATATTAACCTAGTTTCTCCGGGACCGGCCCGGACCGGTCCGTCAACCGGCTTTCTTGTTCCTGATGACGATCACGACGGCTGCGCCAACGGCTGCCAGCGCGGCAACGATGCACATTGCCACGAGCACTGTCGTCAGCGGATTATTGCCAGAAGTCTTGTCCGAAGTTTCGGTCTGGGTGCCGGAATTATCGTCTTCCTGGTCGGGAGCCGCCTTGGCGTCGGAAGTGAACCGGAACACGAAACGTCCGCCGGGCGCAGCGTCGCCCTCGGTGTAGAGCGTCATAATGTCGCCGTCCGTAAGGTTGTTGTCGCACCACTTAAATCCGAAGGAAAGGGGCTCTTCGGTATTGTCAAGGCCGAGAGCGGAGCGAGGCACGGAAAGCTGCATCACGTTGCCGCTGACCTTGAACGAAGCGTCGCCGGTCTTCTGCCAGTTCCAGCCGCCGGTGCTCTTCTCCACGGCCATAGTATTGCCCGAAGGATTCTCCCGGTTGATGATATATTCGAACTCTTCCCAGTCCGTAGAATCCGCGGTGGCCGCGCCCGCGTCGATGAGCAGCCGCATCCAGTTCATGTCGGAAGCGTCGGTGATGGGATCCACCGTCTCGACGTAGAAATAGATATTGTCCGCGTCGAAGGAGACCTTGGCGGTCTTAAAGTCGTTGCGGATGGCGTCGCCGGTATATTTCACGCCCCAGGTCTTGATGTTTCTCTCATAAGTGTTCTTAGTGTAATGGTTGTATGTCACGATGCCCGCGTCGTTCCACTGGTCAACGCCGCCGTTGATATCGATGGCCTTGGCCGTTTCCTGAACGTTCAGCGGAGAGGCTCCCTTGAACCGGCGCACGTTGGCAACCAGCTGGTAATAATAGTAGTCTTTCAGCGAGCCCTTCGACGGTTCGATGTCTCTGGAGTTCTCGTCATTGTACTGGTCCGGGAAAGCGTTCTTGACGCCGCCCCACTCGGAAAAGCGGCCCATGATCCACTCGTTCCAGCCGGTGATGAAAATGATCTCGGGATCCACGGAGAACGCGAAATCGAACTGCTCCTGGAGGTTGAGGCCGTAGAAAGAGGAATTCTCGATGTCCTTATTGACCGTCACCGTCTGGCCCCTGTATTCGTAAGAATAGCTGAAGTCCTTCTGGGAGGTGTAGCTTCTGCCCATATTGTGATCGCCGTTCTGGGCGCTGAGGGACATCGTTGACCAGTCCGCGTTCATGCAGACGCCAACGGTAGTCATTTCCACCGTGCCGTCGGCGTTTCTGTACACGGCCTGGGGATATACGTGCAGCCAGCCCCACTTGGTGTCGTCGCCGTCGCCTTCAAAGTAGGAAGGAACGCCGTGGCGCCAGGTGAAGAACTGCAGCAGTTCCGCTTCCTGGATATCTGTCGTGCTGAAGCCTCTGTCCTGGCACATAATGAGGGGCTTGCCCTCCCAATAGAACCACTGATCCTGGTACTTGCCGTCGCGGTAGATGGCCTTGTAGACCTGCTTCACGGAAGAAGGAGTGTTTTTGTCGTCCCACCAGAACTGCATCATGAATGCGATCTGAGGCGTCTTTACGCCCTGCTCCCTGGCCTCTCCCCAGACCTTCAGCAGGTTCAGGTAGGCGTCTTCCCAGGTGAGGTCGCCGTTGGTGCAGTCGAAGAGCACGAAGTCGATGCCGGCGTCCGCCAGCAGTTCCGCGTGCTTCCTCAATACGTAGTCGTCCGCTTCGGTGTAGTAACCGTACAGCGGCTCGTTCCAGAAGTAGGAACCTACGTTGTTCTTGGACCAGATCTTGTGGTTGTAGTTGTGGACGGCGTCCGGATTCTCAAGACAGATGTTGTTGACGTTCACGGCCTTGCTCTGCATATTGCCCTTGTGCCAGGTCCAGTAGAAGATGCCCACGACCTTATCGTTTTTCGCTCCCACTTCGGAGTAGCCCGGCAGCGTCCTGCCCAGCCCGTCCACGGCGCCCCACTGAGTCGGGTCGACGCCCATCTGGACGACGGCGGTATCTTCCGTATACTGGTACTCGGCAGGAGCCTGGTGGAAGGGATAATTCTTGTTCTTCGAAACTGTCTGGAAAGGATCCTCTCCCGCGGCCGCCAGCACGATGGTGCCCTGGGCGGAAACGTTGTCGACGTTGTAGTAGTTCTGGTACACGGCAACGCCTTTTTTCTTGCTCTTCTCGGCTTTGATGGCAACTTTCGCCTTTTCACCGGCGCCCTCGGCCAGTTTCACGTCAATGACGTATTCTCCCGCGGGCTGTTCGGTTTCCAGCGCGACCTCCTGGCCGCTTTCCCATTCGGAGATCTCTTTGGAGGCCAAAGCAGAGCCCTGAGCGCTCTTGACCACGTTCTCGTCCCATTTGAACAGGGAGACCGTGGCGGTCTTGCCCGAGCCGCTGCCGGACATCACGATGCTCACCGATTTGAACGCGGCGTCGACCTTGAACTGCACCGAAACGCTGCCTGAGGAAGAAGCGTTGACGGTGGAGGAGGCGCCGCCGGAGCCCAGTGAATAGGTGTCGGAGGCGGCCCGGACAATGCCGGTGAGGCCGACAGAGCCGATCAGGAGCGCCGCCGTCAGAAACAGCGCGGCAAACCGCCTGAACGCTTTTTCGCGGCAATCGGTTCCGTTTCCGGCCGCGCGATCGTTAGATTCCTTCGTTTTCATATTATCTTCCTTCCTTTACGATCCGCTCGGTATCCGAGGCGATGACAAGTTCTTCGTTGGTGGGTATCACGTATACCAGGACTCTGGAGTCCGGGGAGGAGATGCAGACGTTGTCGCCCTGCTTTTTGGTGCGGGCGTTGACCTCGGCGTCGAGCTTTATGCCGAGCCAGTCGAGGTCGCGGCAGGCGGCGGCGCGTATTTCGTCGCGGTTCTCGCCGATGCCGGCGGTGAATACCACGGCGTCGAGGCCGTTCATTGCCGCGGCGTAGGAACCGATGAACTTTTTGATCTGATAAGTGAGGATGTTGACGGCCAGGGCGGCGCGCGCGTTGCCCGCCTTAACGGCCTCCCCCAGATCGCGGCAATCCGGGGACAGTCCCGAGACACCCAGAAGTCCGCACTCTTTATTCATAAAATTGCTCATTTCGTCGGGCGTAAAGCCCTTTTTCGCCATGATAAAGGGCACGATGGCCGGGTCAATACCGCCGCAGCGCGTACCCATCTCCAGGCCGTCCAGAGGCGTGAAACCCATTGACGTGTCAATGACCTTCCCGTCCTTCACCGCGGAGATCGACGAGCCGTTGCCCAGGTGACAGGTTACGATTTTTGTCCCCTCGGTGCGGCCCAGTATCTTGCACATCTCTCCGGCAACGAACCTGTGGGACGTCCCGTGGGCGCCGTACCGCCTGATCTGATACTCCTTCGCCATCTCGTAGGGGATCGGATAGGTGTACGCGTAGTCCGGCATGGTCTGATGGAACGCGGTGTCGAAGACCAGCACCTGGGGCGTGTCCGGCATCGCGGCAATGCAGCCTCTTATCCCCATCAGGTGCGCTCCGGTGTGCAGCGGCGCCAGGTCGCGGCAAAGCTCCAGCTTGTCGATGACTTCGTCGGTGACTCTCACGGATTCGCTGAAATAGGCGCCTCCGTGGACTATGCGGTGGCCAACAGCTTCGATCTCGCTCATATCGGAAATGCATCCGACCTCCGGATCGGTAAGTACGCGGATCAGCACCTTCGTGGCCTCCGTGTGATCGACCATCTCGACGTTCTCTCTGTAATCCGGCCTTCCGCTCATCTTGTGGGTGATCTCTCCCCCGATGCCGATGCGCTCGCAGATTCCCTTGGCAAGCACCGAATTGTCCGACGTGTCGAACAGCTGGTATTTCAGCGAGGAGCTCCCCGCGTTCACAACAAGTACCTTCATACCTTGACCTCTTCTTCTCTTTTTATTTCTTTTTTGCATATTTTGCCTTTTCTCAACGCCACAGCATCGATCTTCATCGGGCATTCGAAGCGTATTATACTACGTCAGATTATAACATAGCGGCGGGCCGGAGGTCAAATTATGGGCTCTTGAAATATCATTGGCGCAGGCGTATAATAAGAAAAGTAAGATTTTTCTTACCACGGCACTCGCCGCAACAGCAAGCCTGATCAAAAGGAGGAGCCTCACGTGAAAGAAGTGAAAGCCGCGAAAGAAGACAGATTTATTGTCAGCGTGAAAGTCGGGCCCAAGGGACAGATCACTGTCCCGGTAGAGGCGCGGAAAATGTTTGACATCAAGGAAGGCGACACGCTCATGGTGCTTGGCGACAAGCAGCGGGGGCTGGCGCTGGTGAAAAGCGACGCGTTTTACGCGCTGATGGCAGGAGGGTTCATACAATATGACGACGGCAATAAAAACGATTGATCTCACAAAAAAATATAAGGATATCACGGCCGTTGACCACCTGGATCTGGAAATATATGAAGGCGAGCTGTTCTCGCTGCTGGGCGTCAACGGCGCGGGCAAAACTACCACCATAAAGATGTTGTCGACATTGACCTCGCCCACCTCCGGCGAAGCGTGCGTGTGTGGTTATAACGTTGTCACCGACCCGCTTCGGATCAAAGAGCTGGTGGATATTTCCATGCAGGAAACGGCGGTGGCGCGCAAACTGACGGTAGAGGAAAATATAGAATTTTACGCGGAGCTGTCCGGGCAGACGAAGGACGAGATCGAAGCGTCGAAAAAGTACGTGTACGCCGCCTTCGGACTGGAGCCGGTGGCTAAAAAGCAGGCGGCCAAGTTATCGGGCGGGTGGCAGCGGAAGTTGTCCATCGCGCTGGCGCTGGTGTCGAAGCCGAAAGTGCTGTTCCTGGATGAACCCACGCTGGGGCTGGACGTGATCGCCCGGCGCGAATTGTGGAAAACGATACGTGAGCTGAAGTCCCGGATGACGATCATCCTCACCACCCACTACATGGAAGAAGCGGAGGCGTTGTCCGACCGGATCGGCGTCATGAAGGACGGCAGGCTGCTGTTCGTGGGTACGAAGGACGAGCTTTTCGCCAGGACCGGCAAGGCGTCCGTCGAGGATGCGTTTGTGGAGATCGTCGCGGGAGGTGAGCTCGATGCGTGAGTCAAATCCGGCACGTGGATCGATCGGAAGAATAGCCACTTTAACGAAGCGAAATATAAAGGAAATTTTGCGGGATCCGCTTTCGCTGGCGCTGACAATTGCGCTGCCGCTGGTAATGGAGATCCTGTTTTACCTGATCTTCCACAATCTCACGGCCCAATTCGAGATGAAATACCTGGCCCCGGGCATCGTAGTGTTTTCCCAGGCGTTTCTCACGCTGTTCACGGGGCTGCTGATCTCCATGGACCGCAAGACCTCGTTCCTGACGCGGCTGTACGTGTCCCGCGCCCGGTCCTTCGAATTCATTTTCGGGTACGCACTGGCGGTATTGCCCATCGCTCTCGGACAATCCGTACTGTTTTTTGTTGTCGGCGGTCTGTTCGACACGTCGCTGTTCAGCATCCGCCTCCTGTGGGCAATACTTTTCAGCCTCGTCACATCGCTGTTTTTCATTGCCGCCGGAATTCTGTTCGGGTCAATATGCAGCGAGAAGTCTATCGGAGGCGTGAGTTCGATCATCATTACCGGTCAATCGGTGCTTTCTGGCATGTGGTTCCCTGCCGAGGGGCTGAGCGGCGGCATGATCACGGTGATGAAGGTGCTGCCTTTTAAGAATGCGACAATACTGGTGCAGAACATGATCATCGGCGTCAATGACAGGTTTAATGATTTCACGCTGCCGCTGCTGATCGTGCTGGCCTATACGGTGGTGATGTTTGTCGTCGCTATAATAGCGTTCAGGGGAAAAATGAAAGCGGATTAATTTGATCCGCCTTCCACTTGCAACTTTTAACTTGCAGCTTATCTTACTTCTTCTTCCCGAAGATCTTCTTGCCGCCGTAGCCGCTGTCCCCCTGCCCGCCGGCCGCCGCAGACTCCAGCGTGCCGCCGGAAGCCGCGTCGAAGCGTTTCAGGATCTCCTTCTGCTCCGAATTGAGCCGCTTCGGAGTCTCCACAGTGACGGTGACGAACTCGTCGCCCTTGCCCGACGACTGTATCTTCTGAATGCCCAGGCCGCGAAGCTTGAACACCGCGCCGCTCTGGGTGCCCTCGGGAATGGTGAGTTCCACCGTGCCCGTGAGCGTGGGGATCTTAATAGTGTCGCCCAGAGACGCCTGGACGAAGCTGATCTTCTTGTCAACGTAAACGTCGAATCCGTCGCGTTTCAGCACCGAGTGCTTGCGCACGCGCACGGAGACCAGAAGGTTGCCCGCAGGACCGCCGTTGGTGCCGGGCTCGCCCATACCGTTCATCGAAATGGCCTGGCCGTTGTCGATACCGGCGGGAATGCGCACCTTGACCTTGACGGTCTTGCGCACGTAGCCGCGGCCTGCGCAGGCTTTGCAGGGATCGTTGACCACTTTGCCCGAGCCGTTACAGCGGGAGCAGGTGGAAGAACTCATTATCTGGCCTAATATGGTCTGCCTGGCGGTATTGACGGTACCTCTGCCGCCGCAGTTGGGGCAGCGCGTGGTGGTCTTGGATTCGGACCCGGTGCCCTCGCAGGCGGTACACGAAACGTTCTTGGTGACGTTGACCTCTTTCTCGCAGCCGAAAGCCGCTTCCTCGAAAGTAAGATCGATCACGACCCTCACGTCGTCGCCGGCTCTGGCGCCTCCGGCAGAAGACCGTCTGCCTCCGAAGCCGCCGAAAAACGACTCGAAGATGTCGCTCACGTCGAAACCGAAGCCGCCTGCGGAATCGCCGTAGCCGTAGCCTCCCGCGGTCTGGTCAAAGGCGGCGTGGCCGAACTGGTCGTACTGGGCGCGCTTTTCCTTGTCGCTCAGCACGGCATAGGCTTCCCCTGCCTCCTTAAACTTCGCCTCGGCCTCCGGATTATCCGGATTGTGGTCCGGATGGTACTTCATGGCCAGCTTCCTGTAGGCTTTCTTTATTTCTTCGTCCGTAGCCGTTTTTTCCACGCCCAGGACTTCATAATAATCTCTTTTTTCAGCCATTTTGACTTAAAAAACCTCTGTTTTATTCTGCCCGGCCCGGAAATGCCCGGGGAAACGCCCCGGTTTTCCGTTCCGTCTTTATACGAAGGCGCGGCCAGTCACCGTAAAAGTGATTGACCGCCTCGCCGGACGCCGCCTTTTCAGCGGCGCCAACACCCTTCACGATCCTTAATTGACCCGGATCACTGATCGTCAACGACCTTGTAATCGCCTTCGAACACGTCTCCGTCAGGGCCGCTGCCGTTGCCGCCGTTGCCGCCGTTTCCGTTGTAGCCCTGTCCGCCGAAGCCGCCCTCGGGACCGCCGGTAAAGCCCTGTCCGCCGGGGCCGCCCTGCGCGCCGGGATTCTGCTGATAGATCTTCTCGGAGATCTTGTAAAACGCCTGCTTGAGGTCCTCGGTAGCGTTCTTCATGCTGTCCGTATCGTTGGAAGCGATGGCGTCCTTGACCTTCTGGATAGCTTCTTCCACGCTGGCCTTGTCACCGGCCTCCAGCTTGTCGCCCATATCCTTGACAAGCTTCTCGGACTGGTAGACCATGGCGTCCGCTTCGTTCCTGATCTCCACCTGCTCCTTGGCCTTCTTATCCTGAGCGGCATATTCCTCGGCGTCCTTAACGGCCTTCTGGATGTCCGCTTCGGAAAGGTTGCTGGATGCGGTGATGGTGATCTTCTGCTCGGCGCCGGTGCCCATATCCTTAGCGGAAACGTTCACGATGCCGTTGGCGTCGATATCGAAAGTGACCTCGATCTGCGGCACGCCTCTGGGCGCGGGCATAATGCCGGAAAGCTGGAACCTGCCGAGAGTTTTGTTGTACGCCGCCATCTCGCGCTCGCCCTGGAGCACGTGCACGTCCACGGCCGTCTGGTTGTCCGCTGCGGTGGAGAAGATCTGGCTCTTCCTGGTGGGTATGGTGGTGTTGCGCTCGATCAGTTTCGTGAACACGCCGCCCATGGTCTCGATACCCAGGGACAACGGAGTCACGTCCAGCAGCAGCAGGTCTTTAACGTCGCCGGTCAATACGCCTGCCTGGATGGCGGCGCCGATGGCAACGCATTCGTCGGGGTTGATGCCCTTGAACGGCTCTTTACCGATGAAGCGCTTTACGGCTTCCTGCACCGCGGGGATCCTGGAAGAACCGCCTACCAGCAGCACTTTGGAGATCTGATCCGCTCTGAGCCCCGCGTCCTGCATTGCCTGACGGGTGGGTCCCATGGTCTTTTCCACGAGGTCCGCGGTAAGTTCGTTGAACTTGGCTCTGGTGAGCGTGACGTCAAGGTTCTTGGCGCCGGTAGCGTCCGCCGTGATGTAGGGCAACATGATATTGGTGCTCATCACGCTGGAAAGTTCGATCTTCGCTTTCTCGGCCGCTTCACGCACTCTCTGCATTGCGAATCTGTCGCCGGACAGGTCGATGCCCGTGTCTTTCCTGAACTCGCCGATGATGTAGTCCATGACCTTCTTATCGAAGTCGTCGCCGCCCAGCCTGTTGTTGCCGTTGGTGGCCAGCACTTCGAACACGCCGTCGCCGATCTCGAGGATGGATACGTCGAAGGTTCCGCCGCCCAGGTCGAAGACCATGATCTTCTGCTCGTTTTCCTTGTCCAGGCCGTACGCCAGAGCCGCCGCGGTGGGTTCGTTGATTATCCTGAGAACTTCAAGGCCCGCGATCCTGCCGGCGTCTTTGGTAGCCTGCCTCTGGGCGTCGCTGAAGTACGCGGGTACGGTGATGACCGCCTGGGTCACTTTCGTGCCGAGGTAGTTTTCTGCGTCCGCTTTAAGTTTCTGAAGCACCATTGCGGAGATCTCGGGGGGCGTGTAGCGCTTTCCGTCGATCTCTATTTTTCTGTCGCTTCCCATGTCTCTCTTTATAGATATGATAGTGCGTTCGGGGTTCGTGACCGCCTGACGCTTTGCCAGGTCGCCTACCAGCCTTTCGGTGGGTTTCTGAGCCGTTGCCTTGGTGAACGCCACTACGGAGGGAGTGGTCCTTCCGCCTTCGGCGTTAGCGATGACGACGGGATCTCCGCCTTCCATTACCGCTACACAAGAGTTAGTGGTTCCTAAGTCGATTCCTATTACTTTTGCCATGATTTATTCCTCCATTCGAATTATTTACTGCTTTATATTGTTTCGGCCGCTGCCGTCCTGCCGCCTCCCCGTCGGATCCGGGTCAGCGCGTTTTTCCGGCGCGCCGTCAATTGGCAACTTTTACCATACTGTGCCGGAGCACCTTGTCTCCCAGCTTGTACCCTTTTATGAACACTTCCGCCACAACGTTTTCGCCCAGCGTTTCGTCTTCGTAGTGCATCACCGCGTTGTGCAGCTCCGGGTCGAATTCCTGGCCCACCGCCTGGATCTCGGTGACTCCCGCCTTTTCCATCTGCTCCTTGAGCTGCTTGTAGGTGAGTTCCATTCCTTCATAGAAGGGATCTTTGTTTTCTCCGTCTTTTGCTTCCGCCGCCAGGGCCCGTTCGAAATTGTCCGCCACCGCCAGCAGGTTTCTCCACACGTCCGCTTTCGCGTCTGCGTAGCGCCCGTCAAGCTCTTTCGCCGTGCGTTTGCGGTAGTTGTCGTATTCCGCGGCCAGCCTGGTGTATTTGTCTTTTTCTTCCGCAAGCTTTTTTTCCAGCTCTTCGTTTTTCGCTTCCATCCGGGCAATATCTGCGGCGGATCTTTTCTTGTCCTTGTCCTTTTTAGAGTCCCGGCCCTTTTCTTTGCCGTTCTTTCCGGCCTCTTCTTTGGTCTCTCCGGCTTCCCCGGCTTCCGCGGCTCCGGATTTTTCTGCGGTTTCTTCCGCTTCCGCCGATCCGGCTTCCGCGCCCGGGTTCCTGTTTTCGGCCGCGTCTTCGGCGTCTATCGCATCTGCCTGGGTCTCTATTTCTTCTCTGTCTATCGTTTCCTCTGTCATTGTCCTTCCTCCTGTTTCCGGGATCTCAGCAATCCTTCGTTCCGAACTTTATCGGTCCGGGCGAGGTTGTCCGCGTCAACGCCTGCGTTGTCTTTTGCGCCTCCGGTGACGTTGTCCGCCTTCGCTCCGTCAATTCCCGGCTCGGTCCCGGCCTCTCCTTCGAGGTTCAGCATGCCTTTCTGGATGCTCACCGTTCCCGCCGGAAGCTCCCGGCCGCCCGTCAACCGCCTGCGCACGTATTCCAGCGCGGCAACGACTCTCGGATAGTCCATCCTGGTGGGTCCCAGGACGCCGATGGTGCCCAGCTTCACGCCGTTGACGCTGTACGAAGCCGTGACAACGGAACATTCGTTGAGTCCTTCTATTTTATTTTCCGAGCCTATCCTGATCACCAGTCCGTCTGCGGTGGAGCATTCCTTAATAAGGTCGATCATGAGATCGTCGCGGTTCAGCAGTTCGAGGATGCCTCTGGCCTTGCCCACGTCGGAGAATTCGGGGTGCGACAGGAATTTCGCGGCGCCTTCGGTGTAGACTTCCGTGCTTTCCGCCTTTTTAATGCACTCGAACAGTCCGTCGATCACCGGCATCAGCGCGGCCCTCGACACGCCCGTTGCCTCCGATACCGCATCTATCATATTAAGGTTGATCTCTTCGACTCTGTGTCCCGCGAAAAGCAGGTTGCACTGGGTGGAGACCTTCATAAGGACCTCAGGAACGATGGCCGGATCGTGCTGTATAACCGCGTTCCGCACCGTGTCGTCGTCAAGTACGATGACCGCCAGCGCCTTGCCGGGTTCCACCGGGACCACCTGCAGCGCCTTTATGCGCCTGGTGCCGTCCGCCGCTCCCGTGACCGCTATGGACGTGTATTCGGTGAGCCGGGACACGAGCTCCGAGGCAACTCTGATCTGGTCGCTCATCTCTCCGATCTCGTGTTGCATCCTCGATTTTACGTCCTCCAGCTCCTCGGGCGTGGGTTCGAAGCCCAGCTTTTCCTCGAGGTTCATGAGCTTGTCGACGTAAAGCCTGTATCCTTTGTCTGAAGGCACTCTGCCTGCGGAAGTGTGGGGCTGGGACAAATACCCCAGCTCTTCCAGGTCCGCCATCTCGTTTCTGATGGTGGCCGAGCTGAGGCCCATGTCGTACTTCTTCGCGATGGTTCTGGAACCGACGGGCTCTCGAGTCTCGATATAGTCGTCAATGACCGCTTTCAGTATCAGCATTTTTCTCAGGTCAAGCTCATCCTGTTCCATTTCCTCACCTCCGCTTCGGCTTCTTCTTTGTTTGTTAGCACTCTTCGCGGTTGAGTGCTAACAACTGTGCGTATCATAACATTTCCCGCCGCGGTTGTCAACAGTTTCGGAAAATTTTTTTGCATGATACGGGTGCGAACGGGGGACAGACTTGCGTTCGCAACTCGCCGAACGGGGGACAGACTTGCGTTCGCAGCTAAATTCACTCTTCGGGTGAGCTAAATTGGATCCTGCGGATCCAGCTAAATTCCGCTGCGCGGAGCTAAATTCGTCCTCACGGACGAGCCAGATTGCCGACGCCGGAAGTTGTCTGCAGAGCGGAGATGTGGTACAATAACGCCGGCGAACTACGATCGAAAATTGACGCGCACGGGTGAAACTGTATGAAAACGAAAACGAGATCAGAAATAATCAAAATCATTGTCACGGCCATCATCGCTCTGGCGGCATTGGCCGTTCTTGCCGCCTGCGGAGTAAAAAAAGCCCCGGACGAAAAGCCGGAGCCCACTGCCGCGGTAATTGACGGCGGAGAAGAAGGGAACGAGCAGGGCGGCGACAGCCAGGGCGAGACCGAAAACGACGACGGCCTGATCGAAAAACCGGAAGGAGACCGTTATCTCGTTGCCCCGGCGGATCCCAGAGAGGTCTGGATCACCGGCTCCTATAAAGGCCCCGAGCTGATCGTCACCGGCAGCGACACGTACGCGCTGATAGAATCGCAGATAATCGACGACTTTTCCCCCGCTCCGGACGTCGAGCCGGTCAAATACCTGGGTTCATACATGTTCATCGAGGGCACCTACGTCTCCTCCGGCACCGATCTGATCACGATCAAAATGGACCGCGTCCGTGTCAGATACGTTACCGATTCCGACGAGTCCAGGCAGCGGCTCCTCGATTACCTTAAAGACAACGGCTCGGAACAATACGAGACCTACGTCGCCTGTTTCGAGAACGAGGGCTACGTTTTCAACGAGGCCGAACTGGGAGGCTACAAAAAAGAGACGGTGGAACTGAAGCTCGACAAGGCGAACTGCATCGCCTACGTGGCCAAAGAGACCCATTCCGACGCCACGGACGTACAGACCACCTACACTTACAACGACATCGGTCTGTGCGAATCCTGCGTCACCGAGGAGATCAGCCAGGGAGCATCCACCGAGACCGCCCGGTGCGAATTCCGGTATAAGGCCGACAAGACCTCGAATCTGTACACTTTGGATGGCTACACGGAGATCAAAAAGAAATCCGGCGCCACCGTGACGTCGGAATACAACGTTGCCTCGGGAAACGCGACGATCGCCCGTGAATTTACGGTTTACGACGACGGCACCGAGCGGGAGCGCCAGTTCGACCAGAACGGAAAAGTCACCTACGACGTGGAAAAGGACCTGGGCGACGGGTTTACGAGAGCGGTCTCCCGGGACGGAAACGGCAATCTCCAGGCGGTGCTGGAACTTTATTACGACGGCAAGTCCGTAGGCTACGAATACGGTGAAGACGGTTCCGTGAAGAAGACGGTGCACTTCCCCGCCTCCTCGATCAGGCTGGAGCAGATCCGGGACAGGGACGGGGGCAATTTCGCCGAAGAATATTTCGACGTGGCCAACGGCAACGTTCCCATCCCCGGCGGTCAGCTGCGGGAGAAATACCGGCCGGCGATCGACGGTGAGAGGGACGCGGCATACGTTTACGGCCCGGCAATAACGCTGCCGGAAGTTGACGGACGCTTCTCCGGAGAAATATCGCTGTTCTTCGACTCCGTTGACGGCGCCCTTTACGTGTTCGCGGATCTGCGGGACCCCACCGCCGGATACAGGCAGTTCGTTGACCCCGCTTCCGGCGAATCGGGCGAATTCGACGACGTTTTCTGGTTCGACCTGTATTCCGGAGATTCGGAAAACGATCTGTTCCTGGAATTCACCGGGTTCAGGCACTCCGGCAGCTTCATTTACAGCCTCGGCAGGGGCGCTTCCGGCGGCGAGCGGGATTATCTGGAAGGTTCGGAGCTTGCCATAGTTGAAAAGGAAGACGGCTCCGGCTGGTATCTGGAAGCCCGGATCGGCGGGATCGATTACGATCAGCTGCTGTCGTTCAACAGCGACAAACTGGCCCTGGGCAACATCGAGGCCGGGTCCATCGGAGAATGGATCCTGGACGGTGTTCCGGTGGAGGAGATAAACGACGATCAGTATCTGATCGACCGGTACGAGGCGGGCAACGTCGAAAGCGCCCAGTCGGTGTTCAAGGGCCGTATGGTGTTCGACGGCAACGAAAACGGGTGCGAGTTTTATTGACGCGCCGAAACCGAATTATGGACCGAAGGGTTTTTTGAAAAATGTTTAAAAATTTATTTCACAAAAACAATAATAAGCAAAATAACGGTGAAAAAAGCCACGTTGTAGTGCTGAAGCAGACCAGGCCCGGCGAGTGCGGCGGCACGGACGCCACCCGGGACACACGGGCTCCCAGGACGATCACTTCGGACGAAATGATCTTTTTCTCCGCCGGTTCGGCGCTGGGGCGTTCCGCTTCCGCTTCGAACGAGGATCGTGAAGACGCCGAGCCCCTCTGGTTCGTTTCGGCATTCGCGGCTCCCGCGGGCGGCAACACTTTCGTCCTTTTAGAGACCTCCCGAGGCTACGCTATGTACGGCCAGAAAGACACGGTCTGGGCGCTTGTCCGGGGCAATATCTTCCCGCTTCTGACGGAATTTGTCCGCGCCCATGACCTGGCCAGGGACAACGGCTATCATTCCCGGACCCACGGATTGCCGGAAGATTTCGGCGGTTCGGTGGATATTCGTTATGCGGACGGTGAAAATATCAGCTTTTCCGACAACCAGACCCCGGTGCTTTCGCCGGAAGAAGGCCGCGAAATGGCAAAACTGTTCAGAAAAATACTTGCCGGCGAAAAATCGACCCTGCCTGACGCGGAGGCGCTGAAAACGATACGGTTCGAAGAAGTGCGGGACAGCGGCGGCTTTACGCAGGCGGCGCTGACCATCGGCGCGGACGGTTGCGGCGTCAATGAAAAGCAGGCCTGCTACGACGGTTCCCGGGTGTTCGAAAGCGCCAAACCGGTGGACAAAGAGACCGTGGATGCCATCAAGAAGAATATAGTTGACACGGGGCTTTTGGCCTGGGCGGAACTGCCGGACAACGGCTATCAGCTGAACGAGAACAAAAAGCTGACTTTCGAATTCGTTGACGGAAGCGCGGTGGAAGTCAGGAGCGGCAGGCAGGTCCCGGATCAGCTCCGGAGCGGATTTTTTAATATCGAACTGGAGATGACCACGAAGCATTGACCGGCCGCGGCCTTCCGCCGGAGTTTTTTCCGAAGGCGGCCCTGCCGGAACGTTCATTCGATCGACGATTTTCTCGAGCCGGGCTCATCAGGGCCCGGTTTTTTCGCTTTCTTTTTCTTTTTCGTGAAACGCGTTGTAGATCTGCTCCGCCTTCTCTTTCCCTATTCCCGGGACCCGCGTGAGCTCCTCCGCAGAGGCCTCTCTGATGGCGGCAATGCTTCCGAATTCCTTGTAAAGCAGCAGTTTCAGCTTCTCGCCTACGCCCGGAACGTCGTCCAGCGCAGACTTTTTATACCGCTTTTCCGTCAATTTCCTGTTGTACCCCACGGCCACCCGGTGCGTTTCGTCCTGCACAGTGGTGATGAACCGCCATACGTCCGGATCGGTCCGCAGATCGAATTCCACCGAACCGTCCCGGGTCAACGGCAATTGTCCCCCGCTTTTTTCCACGTCTTCCCCGTAATTCCGCGGCCCGCAAAGCGCCCTCGAACGGTGGCGGTCGTCCTTGACCATGCCCAGCACCGGCACGGCGATCCCGTTCTCCCTAAGCACCGCGGCAACCGCGTTGACCTGCCCGATACCGCCGTCGGCCAATATAAGGTCCGGCTTCTGATCGAATCCCGCGCTGCCTTCCAGCAGCCTTTTCACCCGCCGCTCTATGGTCTCCGTCATGGAATCCGTGTCGCTCCTGGCGTTAACGCGCTTCATTTTGAACAGCCGGTACTCGGATTTGGCGGGTTTTCCGCCGATGAACACCACCATCGAAGCGTCGATCTCGCTGTCGCCCTGGTTGGAGATATCATATGATTCGATGCGGCCGGGAAGCTCCGGCAGCCCGAAGATCTCCTGGATGTGGGACAATGCCCGGGTCTCGCGCTCGGAGGGTTTTCCGGTGAGGGCGGCTTTTTCGCGGTTCTCCAGCGCCTGGGCGGCGTTTTCGCGCACCAGGGCGCAGATCTTTTTCTTGTCGCCTTTTATGGGGAGGATGATGCGGACTCTTCCGCCCCGGAGGTTGCCCAGGGCCTGCTCCAGAAGGGCTCTGGTGGTGTGTTCGGGGGCAGCAACGGATTCGACTGCGTCGGAGGCGTCAACCGCGGGGGCGGCCGCGTTGTCCCCGTCGATCGCAACTGTTTCGGTCGAGTTCGCGTTGTCCGCCGCAGCAGATCTAACGGCAGCGTCTTCCGCTGCGGTCCCTTCCTCGTCCAGTGGCGCGTCAATATATATTTTCGGCGGCACGAACTGGTTTTCGTTGTAGAAGCCCTTCAAAAATGCCTCGATCAGTTCCCCGTCCGACGCGTCCGCCGCCCCGTCGAAAATGAAAAACTCCCGGCCGAGGACCTTGCCCGACCGCACGAAAAACACCTGCACGCAGGCGTCAACGCCGTTTTTGGCCGCAGCCACCGCGTCGAAATCGTCGTCCCCTATGAGGGACGTCTTTTGCCGCTCCCTGAGCGCCGCCAGCGCCTTCAGCCGCTCCCGGTACTCCGCCGCAGCTTCGAACTCCAGCCGCTCCGCCGCAGCCATCATATTGACCCGGAGCCGCTCCTCCGCCTCTTTAGTGTTGCCCGACAGAAAATCCAGCGCCAGCGACACCATCTCGCCGTACTCCTCGTCCGAGATCTTGCCCGCGCACACGCCGCGGCAACGCCCTATGTGATAATTCAGGCAGGGCCTGTCGTTCAGCTCGGCGCCCGATATCCCAGACCCCGCCGGCATTCTGAATATCTTGCGGCAGGTGCGGAGCGGGACAATGCTTTCCAGCGTTTCCAGCAGCTGTTTTACGGTGTATCCGCTGAAATACGGCCCGAAGTACCTGGCGCCGTCCTTTTCGATCTTTCTCGCCAGCACGACCCGCGGAAAACGCTCCCCCAGCGTCACTTTGATGTAGGGGTAGCCCTTGTCGTCCTTCAGCATCACGTTGTATTTGGGCTTGTGTTTTTTGATGAGGTTGTTTTCCAGCAGCAGCGCTTCCATCTCGCTGTCGCACACGATGTACTCGAACCGGTGGATCTGGGAGATCATCGAAGTGATCCGGGCGCTGTGGGGCGTTTCCGAGAAGTAGGATTTCAGGCGGTTTTTCAGGACAATGGCCTTGCCGACGTACAATATCTTGTCCGCGCTGTCGTGCATTATATATACACCGGGCTTTTCGGGCACCCGGCTGAGCTCGTCCCTGAATTTCTCTGTCATAAAACGCCTTTTCTTTTCGCGACGGGGCAATCGCTTTCGCCGCCTCTGGTGTATTTTATCATATTATTTAATTGTATGAAAGCTTGAATATCGCTCGTTCTTTAGAACGAATTCAGCCGGCTCCGCAGGATCCAATTTAGCTCACCCGAAGGGTGAATTTAGCTGTGAAACTCAAGTCTGTCCCCTTTCCACATCGCTCGTCCGTCAGGACGAATTTAGCTCCGCGCAGCGGAATTTAGCTGGATCCGCAGGATCCAATTTAGCTCGCCCGAAGGGTGAATTTAGCTGCGAAACCCAAGTCTGTGCGAACCCCAAGTCTGTCACCCGTTCGGCGAACCGTTTGACGGCACTTCGATTGACACTTTCGCATTTTTGCGCTATAATCTCAACATTCAAAAACCAACCGAAACAGAGGTTATTACAATGAAAAAAATCAGCATTTTACTGGTCATCGTGATGTTAGCGTCACTCTTTACTGTTACCGGGGCTTCGGCAGCTGAAGTGCTCGAATTCTCAGATTTCGGCTCCACGCTGATCGTGCTCTGGGACGCCCTCCAGCTTGACGGCAAAAACGCCCCCGCTGATCCGTTGTCGTATATAGAAGACTTCGGCGCCGTAGGCGGACCCCTCCAGACCGTTGGCGTGCGCGGCTGGGCCGCGGCCAACGGCCAGGATATCACAGGCTTCGGCTATATGATCGACGAAGGCGAGCCTGTTGTCAGCGAAGATTTCAAGGCCAATACCGAAGATGCTGTTTACGCCGCGGCGACGAATGCCGGCTGCAGCTACGTAAGCCGCTATCAGATCACCGTTGACGTTTCTGCGCTGACCGGCAACCACACCATCGACTTCCTGATCCAGTTCGAAGACGGCACGATCGTCAAGATGGTATCGAATATCGTGACCTCAGATAACACCTTCCTGCCCCTCTCTGTCGAATACAGCGCGGACGGCAGCCTGGTCAAAGCCACTCCCGAGCCCACGGAAGAGCCCGATCCCTCCTCTCTTGACAACGCCCCCGGCCCGATCCTCCGCCTCAACGACGAAGAAGCTTACTCCTCTTTCTTAGGAATGCAGCGGAACCAGATCTCAGACGCATACATTGACGAAAGCAAGGGCTGCGCGGTCATCGAGATGGATAAAGTCGGCGACCCCTGGATCGTGCTTATGTTCACCTCCGTGCTCGTTGACGACGAACCGCTCGAAATCGACACCAGCGTCTATAAAGTAATCCAGCTGGGCGTCCGCATCAACGCCGCCACCGGCGACAGAGGCCAGTTCTATTTCCAGACCGACAAGAACTCGAGCTTCGGCGAGGACAAGGACATTCTGTTCGATTACAAATCCACCGATGAACTGCAGTTCGTAAATATCAACGTGGGCAAGAACAAGAAGTGGGACGGCACGATGGCCGACAGCCGCCTCGACCCATTCAGCGCCTGCTCCGAACCCTGCGAATATGAGCTTTACTACATAGCCTTCTTCACCAACGAAGCCGCGGCCAATGATTTCGGCGAAAAGTGGCTGGCCGAAGGCGACGCGGCGTTCCCCACCGAAGCGCCCGTTCCAACCAAAGCGCCTACCGCAGAACCCATCGCAACTCACGAAGTAGTAGTCACCGAAGTACCGGCAACGCCCGAGGCCGCGGAACCCACCGAGCAGGCTGTTGCCACCGACGCTCCCGTTGACAAGACCCCTGAAAAAGGCGACGACAACAAGGATGACAATAAGGATGACAAGGATAACAAGGACGACAAGTCCAAGAACAACGGCCTGGTCTACGCCATCGTCGGCATCGCCGTGGCAGTCGCGGTAATAGTCGCGGTCGTGCTCATCATTGCCAAAAAGAAGAAAAAATGATCTCCGGCAACGACCGGGACTGAGGCCTGATATTAGGCCCTGAAAAAACGAAAAGACCGGCGGACGTTTTCCTGTCCGCCGGTCTTTTTGATGTTTAATGAAGCGAACGCAAGTCTGTCCCCCGTTCGCCGCCGCTTAAAGCGCTTTCAGATATTCCACGCTCCTGCGAAGCCCTTCCCAGGTCTCCATATGAGGAAGCCCCTCCTGCTCCACGATGTACAGCACGTCGTCGCCCAGAAGTTTGTAGATGCCGGGGAAATCCACCAGCCCCATACCAATAGCCGTGCCCTCGTAAGGCGAGACCGTCTTGACCTCTTTCATATGGACCATTTTGACCCTGTCCTTGTATTTCGCCAGGTACGCCACGGGATCCGCGCCGCCCACCAGCGCCCAGCAAACGTCAAGCTGCACATTGACCAGCTTCGGGTCCGTGTTCTCGTACAGCACGTCCAGGAGCCATTTGCCCTCTTCGTCCCGGGCAAACTCGTGAGAATGGTTGTGATAACTAAAATGTATACCGGCCTTTTCGCACTTTTCGCCGATGGAATTGAACAGTTCAGCAATGCGCAGCACGTTGTCATGGCTGTTGAAATCTCCGATCCCGGCGCAGGCGATATTCTTCGCCCCTACGGTCTGCATATATTCCAGTTCCGCGTCAAGATTTCCCACCACGTTGGCGTGGGAGCTGACGGCTTCCAGGCCGTACTCGTCCAGCATCTTTTTCATTTCCCGGGCGTCAACGCCGAAATATCCGGCGAATTCCACCTGGCTGTAGCCGAGCCCGGCAACTTTTTTCAGCGTTTCAGGCACGCTTCTGGCCATTTCTCCGCCAACGGAGTAAAGCTGGATACCGATCTTTTTCATATTGTCGTCCCCTTTGCAATGTTATATATTTTCGCTTCTTTTTTACCGTTCGGTCTGATTTTCCCGCATTTCCCGGGAAATACCGTAATATTTCCCGACTTTTCCCGGAGTTTTCGGAAATTTACCGGCATTTCCGGATATTTCCCGGAAATTACAAGAATTTACCGGTATTTTCGGAATATCACTCGGCCAGTCTCCTGGCAACTTCGCCCAGGAATTCGTCGAGGTTCATTACCCGCTTTTCGGGAAGGGTAGAGATCAGCGCCAGGTCGCCGGTCATATTGCCCTCGGCGATGGCTTCCAGCGTGACCTTTTCCGTCTTTTTGGCGAACTCCACCAGATCCGGGATATCGTCCAGTTCGCCGCGCTTGGCCAGCGCCCCGGTCCAGGCGAAAAGCGTTGCCACGGGATTGGTGGAAGTGGCCTCTCCCCGCAGATATTTGTGATAATGCCTGGGGATCGTGCCGTGGGCGGCCTCGTATTCGTAATAACCCTCCGGAGACACCAGCACCGACGTCATCATGGCAAGGCTGCCGAAAGCCGTTGCCAGCATATCCGAGAACACGTCTCCGTCGTAATTCTTGCAGGCCCACAGGAAGCCGCCTTCGGACTTCATAACTCTGGCGATGGCGTCGTCCACCAGCGTGTAGAAGTAACTGATGCCCGCGTCCTCGAACCGGGTTTTATATTCATTTTCATAGATCTGCGCAAAAACGCTGCGGAAATTGCCGTCGTACACCTTCGAGATCGTGTCTTTCGCGGAGAACCACAGATCCACGCCCAGGTCAAGCGCGTACTGGAAGCAGGCCCTGGCGAAATTGGCGATGGACGCGTTCGTATTGTGCATTCCCATAACGACACCGTCGGAAGCGCTGAATTCCTTCACCGTCAGCCGCTTTTCGTTGCCCGTGGCGTCGGTGATGACCAACTCGGCCTTCGACCCCTTCGGCACCACTGCGTCAACTGCGGAATAAATGTCTCCGTAGGCGTGCCTGGCAATGACGATGGGCTTCTTCCAGCCGGGGACCAGAGGCGTGATCCCATCCACCAGTATAGGCGCCCGGAAGACCGTGCCGTCAAGTATTGCCCTGATGGTAGCGTTGGGGCTCTTCCAGAGCTTTTTGAGGCCGAACTCCTGCTGCCTGGCGTCGTTGGCCGTGATGGTAGCGCACTTGACCGCCACACCGTACTTCTTAGTGGCCTCCGCGCTCTCCACTGTCACCTTGTCGTCTGTAGCGTCCCGGTTCATGATCGAAAGGTCGTAATATTCCGTCTTCAGGTCAACGAATGGCCTGATCACGATATCCTTTATCTTCGCCCAAATCACCCGGGTCATTTCGTCTCCGTCCATCTCCACCAGAGGAGTTTTCATGGCTATTTTGGAAATTTTCTTAATATCACTCATATTTCCCGACCTTTTCCCGTAATCCATAAACATTTCCCGGGCAAGTTCCGCGCTGTCTTCGCCTGTCAGATTCTTCACCGGGGCAAATTCGTCGATCCGTTCCACGCGCAGCACTTTCAGCCCGTTCTCGCCTTTGAGCGCCTTGAAAGCGTCGAAAAGGAACATTTCGAACTTGAAGCTGCCCGGCTGCTCCTTCTCTTCGCCGGAAGCCGGATCGTAATATTTGATCTTTTTCACCGCGATATGATAATCCATTCCCGCGCCGCACAGCCTCTCCACCGTGTCCATGCGGAAAACGTACGCCAGAAGGTTGCAGTCGCCGTAAACGTACTCTCCGTTCTCATCCTTAAGGACCGCCGCCTCTTCCGGCACCTCCGTATATTCCACCACGCAGGGCGTCCCTCCCCGGAAACAGAAGATGCCTGCTTTCTCGCCGGGCCCGCGCTTCAGGTACGATTTGGCAATGGCCTCCGCCTCCGGCGCGTCGATCAGCGCCCCCAGGAACAGCGGATCCGCCATTTTGATGAGGCAGTTGTCAACGCCCACCACCATCAGATATTCGATCCCTGCGGCCCGAAGCTCTTCCAGGCAGCCCTGCTTCTTAAGAGAAACGAACATGCCGCCGTTGCCGTTGGGGCTCTTCAGGACCTTGTCCGGCCGCTCCAGCCTGAGCTTTCCATCGGGAGTCATGGGCGGGATCATCGTCTGCGGGAAGAAGCGGACCTTGTCCCGGGGATATCCGAAAAAGCCGTGCTCCTCGAAAAAAGCTTCGGTAGCGGCGTGGTTGATGTCGCTGGTCATAATGTACCAGGGCACGAAACTGCCCGCGCGCTCCGACACGGCGCGAAGTTTGTCGCAATGGAGCTCGAACAGCGATTTATGCGAGGGCAATCCTATGTCGAATGTCCCTTTCGGCCCGTCGTGGCCCAGCCGCGTGCCCTGGCCGCCGGCCATGGTCAACACCGCCAGTTTTCCTCGGGCAATGGCCTCCAGCCCCAGTTTTTCCAGCCTTTCCCGCTCGTCCGCCGTCAATTTCCCGCTGTCAACAGGTTTCAGCGGCCTGAGCTCGGAGGCCAGCACCTCGCCGCCCTCCTGATGCTTCGCCGTTTTCGCGAACAGCCGCTCCATCAGTTCCAGATCCAGCTCCTCCACGTCTTTAAGGAGCCGCTCTTTCCCCGCCTCGTCCAGTTCGCCGTAACAGGCAAGAAGCCCGTCCTGGCCGTATTTTTCCAGCCGCCCGCGGGCTTCCTCATATCTCTGATCCAAATTAGCAGATCCGTTCATTTTCGCTTTCCATCCCGTTTGCAGACCCGTTTGCCGTCCTGCTTACCGTACTGTTTGCCGCGCCGTTTGCCGCACCGCAAACTTTATTCGTCCCTCATTCGGACAATTTCCGGAACTCCGCCTCTTCCTCCGGCGAGACCGCCGACGGAGCGTTGCCCCCGTTCTTCTTGCGCCTGCCGATGCTGGTGACTTCCGCCGCGTCAAAAAGCTCCACGTCTCCCGAGTCGTCGCTGGTCTCGAGATTGACCTTCACTCTTTCACGCAGATAATCCGCCTCGGTCACTACGCCCCTGCCCATCGGAGTCTCCACCAGGGACCCTTCCGCCGGAACGCGCTTCATGGCGTCCTCGTAGGCGTCCTGCTCGTATTTCAGGCAGCACATCAGGCGGCCGCAGGTGCCGGAAATTTTAGAAGGGCTGAGGGAAAAGCCCTGCGTTTTAGCCATTTTTATGGAAACAGGCTGAAAATCGTTCATTGCAGAAGCGCAGCAGATCACCCTGCCGCAGATGCCAAGGCCTCCCACGGTGCGTGCCTGGTCCCTCGATCCCACCTGCCTCAGCTCGATGCGGGTGCGGAAGATGGACGCCAGGTCCTTTACCAGTTCGCGGAAATCGATGCGGTTTTCCGCCACGAAATATATTAGCAGCTTGCTGAGGTCGAATGTGTATTCCGCGTTGATCAGCTTCATCTCCAGGCCGAACTTTTCCACTTCGTCCCTGCAGATCACGAAAGCTTCCTCTTCTCTGCGGCAGTTCTCTTCGTTCGTCTCGTCGTCCGCCGGGGTGGCGATCCTTATCACGTCCCGGAGCGGCTGCACCACGGTATCGTCTTCGACTTCCCGCACGTCCGTGACCGCCTCGCCGTACTCGGGCCCGTGCATCGTTTCCACGATCACGTGCATGCCTTTCTTTATATCGAGCCCGTCGGGGCTGAAGGAGTAGGTCCTTCCCGCCTGGCGGAATCTAACGCTGACTATCTGTACCATTTTTCTCTCCTGCCGGACCGCCCGGCCGCGCCGCTGTGTCAACGCGCCGGACTTTTATCGTCCTTTTTTACCGTTTCGATGAGATCCGCGGCCAGATTCGCGATCATCATCCTGAAATTAACGTTCTGTCCCATCAATTTATATGCTTCCGCCGTCTTGTCCAGCATCTTTTCCCAGCCGTGGCAGCCGGTCAACGCCGAAAGCTCTTCTATTTTATCCCGAAACTGCTCGTTTTGCAATGGCGCCCCTGCTCCGAACCGGGCCGAAAGCATCAGATCTCTCAAAAACGACGTCAATTCGAAGAACAGAAACTCTTTCTGGTCCGCGTTTTCCTTTGCCGTAAAAAGCTCCGTAAACCTTCTGCGAAAAACGCTGGCTCTTCCCTCCAGGGCAGAAAGCGCGTCCAGAAGTTCCTCCCGAAGGCGCCCGAAAAGCCCGAAATCGTTCAATTGAAGCGCCCTGCCGATGATCCCGTCCGCGTAGGATACCACGAACCGCTCGTCATCCCGGGACAATTCGCCCTTGTCCCCCCTGCCCGCGCGGTACGCGGTCAACACTTCCTCCGGGCTGTTCCTGGCGAAGTCCAGCCGCGTGATCCTCGACCGCACCGTGTCGATAAGCAGCGCCGGATTCGAGCAGATCAGTATCAGCATCACGTATTCCGGCGGCTCTTCGATGGTCTTCAGGAGCGCGTTCTGGGCCTGCACCGTCAATTTTTCGCTGCGGTCGATTATATACACCTTCCTGGCCGAGACCGTGGGCGCCGTGGCAATATCTTCTTCCAGCGCTCTCACCGTTTCCACGCCGATGGTGGCTCTGCCCGGGTCTCCCGCGATCACGCTCAGGTCCGGGTTTGTCCCGGCGGCGGACAATCTGCATGCGGCGCACCGGCCGCAGGGCTCCGTCCTGCCGTCCATCTCCGTACACATGGCAGGCAGCGCAAATTCCCTGGCAAAACTTTTCCGTCCGATGCCATCTGGGCCGCAAAAAGCGTAGGCGTGACCGATGCGGCCCGTGGAGACCGCTTCCGAAAGAGACCTTTTTACAAATTCCTGGCCAAGCAGTTTTTCAAACATATCCTATTTCCCGGCGGCCGCGCGTTATCTCACGTTATTACGGATTATCACGCGTTATTACGGAATATTACGCGCCCGCGCCCGGTATTTCCCGGGTATTGCTAAAATTTACAGGCTCAATATTTGACGAATCTGTCCACTTCGATCACGAAGACCGTTGCCCCTCCCACGGTGATCTCCATGGGGTACGAGGGCATGCCGCCCTGGACGCCTGCCGAGTAATGGATCGCCGCGGGATTGACGATCTGCTTGCGCCCGCTGGACTTGGCTTCGATGATCTTCAGCGCCCCTTCCAGCCGGTCCTCGTCAACGCCGCACAGAAGCGTGGTGTTGCCCGAACGCAGAAATCCGCCGCTGGAGCACATCTTGGTGACGCCGTACCCTTCTTCGCTGAGCGCGTCCATAAGGATCGCGGAATCGTCGTCGTGTACTATTGCTATGATCAGTTTCATAAGCGGTCCCTCCTGAATAGGCCGTTCTTTTCTGCGATCTCATCCGGTATAACGGCCGCGGCCCCTGCCATGCTGTCTTCCAGCTGGCTGACAGTCCTTGCCCCAATTATGGGCACCGTGGGGATCGTCCCCGGCCTCGTCATCCAGGCGATGGACAATTGCCCCGGGCTCAACCCCGTTTCGGCGGACAATTCCTCCAGCATCCTGTATCGCACTATATTTTCTCCGTTGTAATATCTTTTCCCGGCTTTCCCGCCCGGATCGGACACGCCGCCCCTGTTTTCCGAGCTGCGCAGTTTCCAGAAAAAGCCTTTCGCCTGGGAAGAATATGCGAACACGGGCATCCTGCTTTGGAGATACCAGCCGTGCTCTTCCTCGTCCATCTCCGCCAGCGTATCGTCACCGGCGCTTCCGGGATTGGGCAGGGCAAGGCTCCATTTGATCTGGGAGCATACCGGCGCCCGGAGGCCTTTTTCGCGGCAATATTTTACGATCTCTTCTATCCTGCCGTGCTTCCAGTTGGAAACGCCCCAGCAGGTAAAATATCCCTTCCTGTAAAGCTCGTCCATCCAGCCGGCGATCTCGGAAACCGGTACCCGGGGATCGTCCCGGTGCAGCCAGTAGATATCCACCCGGTCGGTGCGGAGGCAGTCGAGGCTCTCATCCGCGTCGGAAAATAAATTGACCCGGTCGATGCGGGAGGCGTGCATGTCTCCCACCACCGGGAAGCCGCCCTTCGTCGAAAGGACGATATTCTCCCTGGTGCCGTAATATTTCATCCAGCGGCCGATGACCTTCTCGCTCATATGCTTTTCGCCGGGAAGGTAGTCGGAATAGACATGAGCCGTATCCACCACGTTGCCGCCCAGTTCGAGGTACCTGCAGAGCAGCCTGCGGGCGTCCGATTCCGGGATGGTCTTGCCGTAGTAGTCGGTGCCCAGGGCCGCGCAGGACAAGGGCGGCAGATTTTCGTTGACGCGGACGTATTTCATATGATCACACGTTCAGTTTCATTACGGAAATGTCGGAGATCTCCAGCGCTATCTCTTTTTCGATGGCGGCAATGTCTTTCCGGATGTCGTCGACGGTCTCTTCCTTGGCGCCTCGCTGGGGCCTCCTGGTGATGTTGTCAACGTTTTCGCGTATCGCTCTGGCGCTGCGGTCGTATTTGTCGAACCGGTCGTTTTTGCGCGCGTTCTTTACGCTGGCGTCGTAGGGCGCCGGGCTCTGGTTCGGGCCCTGATTGGGGTTCGGGCCCCTTTGGAACTGGTTCTTGCCCCGGTTCTGGCCCTGCTCCTGGCCGCCCTGGTTGTTGCGGCGCACCGGCCCGCGGCCGTAGTTGTTGCCGCCGCCAGGGTTGTGGAAGCGGTTGTGATGGCGGTTGCCGTTTCCCTGGCTGCCTCCCTGGCCGTTTCCGCCGTTGGGGTTTCCGTTGGGGTTCCCGCCCTGATTGCCGCTGCCGCCTCCCTGGCCGCCGGCCTGGCTGCCTCCGTTTTCCGCGCGGCTGCCGTTTCTGGGTTCGAATCTGTCGTTCTTTTCGCTGGAATTGTCCAAAATGATCATCCTTTTTAGCGTTTTCTGTCAATGCCGTCCATCGGCACCTGTTCTTTTCCTATGCTGATCCCGATGACCGTTCCGTCGGGCGCCGAATATTCGTCGATCTCTTCGATTATGCGTACCGTTTCGGGGCCGTTTCCTTTGGAGAAAAACCTGAACAGCCCGCCCCGTTCCTTCTTTTTAGCCGGTTCCCCGGTCAGGAGATCCTCCTTAACGTCCCTTGCCTCCCCGGAGCGCTTCACGGCGCGGCCCGAATCCACCAGTGACTCGTAATAAGCCTTGAGCGCCCTCTCCCGAAACCCCGGGTCGCTCTCCTCCGCCAGGGCGAAGCTCCTGTCGATATACAGTTTTTCGGAGTTTTCGTAAAGCAGCGGCGCGTCAAGGTCGTTGTCGCGTTTGCTGAAGCAGTCTGCCGCCAGACCGCCGGGAATCACTATAAAGGGCCTTCTGTAAGTGCCCAGTTTGTACTCCGCCAGGGGCAGCAGCGTGCCGGCTATCTTGTCCGGCACCCGGGCCGCGTCGGCAACGAAAGCTTCTCTCACGGGGATCTCCGCCCTCAGGCACACGGTACCGTCCTCCGCCGGGGCGTAGTTTTCGGCCGGATGGAAAAAAGCTGCGATATACGGGCCTTTGACCGAAGGGAAACCGATCCCGCGGATCCCGTCGCGCTCAGGCGCCAGCCCTTCTTTCAGGACTTTCTCCGCCTTTTCTTTTTCCAGAAAAACGTACCCGGTCATATCCGCAGCCAGCCGCCCCGCCTTACCAGCCGTATTGTTCGTAATGAGGCTCGATCACGGTCTTGTTGTAGTCGTTGCCCCCCGGGAAGTTGGCGCTCTTCAGGATCCCGGGCGTGAGTCCTTTTTCCAGGAGCTTTTCCACGGCAACGGAGGTTATGCTCCACATTATGTAGTCCGACGCGATGCCGGATGCGGCGCCGAATTTGGCCTCGATGCCATCGACCTCCAGCATTGCCTCGGCCGCCGGAGCGCAGTTGTCCATGGTTAGCGTGGCGATCTCGTACAGCTTTTTGCCGGAGGGATGCACCGGCTCAACTTCTCTGGCGTACTCCATTGACGTGAAGGCTATGACCTTGACGCCCAGCTTCTCCGCCTCGTACGCCAGGTCGACGACTCTTACCGTCCTGCCCGATACCGAACTGACGAACAGCACGTCTCCGGGCCGCACGTTCGACTGGGTCAATGCGTATTTCGCCGCCGCGGCGCTTTCGCGCTCGTATCCCAGATCCGACCTGTCCCTCTGCCTGGCAGCGCTTTCGACTTTCAGATCGTAGCTGAAATGCTTGTAGAAAATGGGGCCGCCGCCGCGGTAAATGGAATCCATCTCCATATGGTGGCATATGCCCGACAGGAAAATGCATCCGCCATTGGCAACGCTGTCGGCCACGAGCTCCCCTGCCTTTATTATGTTTTCCCGCTGAGTTTCCCTGACTTTGCGGAAAAGATCGTCTATCGCGCGATGGTATCTGTCAAGCAGCATTTCACTCATAATGCTCATCCTCCAACGTCAATATAATAGCCCAAATCAGGCCGAAACGCAAGTCTGTCACGCGTTCGAACGCAAGTCCGCAAAAGCGCCGGGCGCGGTCGACCGGTCAATCATAATATCCGTTCAGCACGCCGCTGACCGTCTCGGCCCAGACGATAAGGTTGCCCGGCCAGCCGTTCACCGTGCTGATGTCCTTCAGCACCAGTTCGTAGGGGCAGCCGTGCTTCAGGCACGCCTTGACCGTCTCCTCTGTCTCCCGGCGGATCTCCTCGGGATCGGTGGAGATGGCAACTTTCGCCGGATTGGGCTTCCGGGACAGAACGTAATTGCCCCCCAGCTGTTCGGCGGTGGCTTCCACGCTTGCCCAGGGGGGACAACCAACTTTTCGCAGGTTCGGGATCTTCTTGACCTGCTCGATCTTGTCGTCGAGGGGCTCGCAACAGCCGTAATACGTATATTTGAACCGCTTCGACAGCTCGATCACCGGGTCGATGGCGAATTCGCCGAACATTGCCGGCGAGATGCTGCCCAGAGGCTGGGCGTTGTCCCGGAACCAGACTCCTTTCAAACCGTCTTCCATGCCGGAAATGTAGCCGGGCGTGCAGTGGAGCCAGGCCACGTCCTTGTCGGGCTTCAAATTCGCTTCGATATAGTCGAGATATTTGTTGGCGTAGTCTACCAGCTTCTGCACGATGGCCAGCAGGTATTCCGGGCGGTCGTAGAGGTCGATGTAGATGGCTTCCACGCCGCGGACGTATGCGATGTAGTCCCAGGCATTTAAATAGTAGGGACCATAGCCGAAGAACCTGAGGGGCATCACGTCGCCCAGCAGGTCGGTCAGGAATTCTATGTTATCCGCGTCGATCTCCGGATGGGGCGTCATTTCCGGCAGCTTGAACTTCTCCAGCACGGATTCGTCCTCCAACTGATCCTCCAGCTCCCGCGATATGATATTGTTCTGTCCGTCGGTGCGCCTGATATTGTACGACGGCAAGCCGATGCCCTTCTCTGTCACGGACAACGCCTGCTGCACCCTTAGAAACGGCTCGTACAGATTGTCGATCCCGGGGAAATGCTTGAAATAGAAAAGCGCCTTGCGGAAGTGATCCTCCACGCCCCGGACCCGCGGGTCTTCGCAGCGGAGCATCAGTTCGCCGTCGATATCCATCTGGTACCACGGGATCTCGTCGATCAGCACCGGCGGCCTTCCCGGGACAAGATCGTTGTTGTCCCTCATCCGCTTCACCATTTTCCGCTGCCTTTCCGAGCAGGTCAATTCCATATACCGTTTGGCAAGTTCCCTTACGATCTGCCTGTCTTTCCCGTTCATGGCGAGTCACCCCTTTTTTGTTTCCCGCGTCAATTATATCTTTTTCCTGTAGCGGAAATCAACGGGCAAGGCGAGAAAGAAGGAGGCAAGGACCGCCGGGGCACGGATGCGGCCGAACGGGGGACAGGTTCTCGTTTCAAGCGTCCGGCACCGAACGCGCGAACGGGGGACAGACTTGCGTTTCTCTCTCCACGCCGAACGGGGGACAGGTTCTCGTTTTTCGTCCCTGCCCTTTGTTCTCGTTCCGCGCTTTTTGGACTTAGGCGGTACCTCTTACAGCCTTGGGGTGGCGCTTTTCTTTAAAACGCAGAAAATTTATCTCGAAAAAGCAATTTGCGCATATCTCTCGCTCGTTTTGGGCGTTGAGGTAGTTCTCGCTTCCTTAAAACACCCATAATTCACAACAAAACCTCAATTTTTGGGTGTTTCTCGCTCATTTTCAACCCCCTGGCAGCAAGACATTTGTCAAAATGCAAATTATGTGCTGTAAAAAAGCAATTATTGTAAGATTGTCGTTTGTGTGGCGTTTCGAGACGGCGCAGCCTTCCTCAAAACACCCAGAATTTTACTAAAGCGCTCGTTTTCCGGGTGTTTTTCTCCTATCAAGCGTTTCAAGACAGCGCAGCGTCAACATTTGGTTGCGTTCCGCGTCTTACCTTATTCATCTGTGCCCGAGGAGCCAGGCAACCTGGGCTTCCCCCCACGCCGAACGGGGGACACGCCGAACGGGGGACAGGTTCGCGTTTCAAGCGTCCGGCGCCGAACGCGCGAACGGGGGACAGACTTGCGTTCGCCGGCCCCGGAGGATATAATTAGCAGGCGAAGGCGATTGACCTCGCGGAGGTGCGGATGAGGATTTTGCTGGCCGGAGTACCGGCGGAGATCGTAAGCAGATATAGGTCGAACCAGCGGTTTTTTGACGGCTATCAAACCGACCTTGAACCCGCGTTCGTGGTTGACCCGTCGGAGGAGGACATGGTCCGCGCTCTCGAGAGGATCCGCGCCACCGACGAAGCGGAAGGAATTGTCCGGGCCGCTTATCCCGGTGCGTTTGTGGAAAATTGCGCCATCCACGCCATTCTGGCAGAAAAACTGCTGAAACACGGCGTGCTGCTGATGCACGGCTCGTCGCTGGCGATGGACGGCCGCGGATATATTTTCACGGCGCCTTCGGGCACGGGAAAAAGCACACACGCCAGGCTGTGGCGCGAGGTTTACGGCAACAGGGTGACGATGATCGACGACGACAAGCCGCTGCTGAGGTTCGAAAAGGAGCTTCCCAAGGACGCTCCGGGCAACGGCGACGGCAAGCGCGAAGGCGATCGCGGCACCGGCAACAACGTTGACGGCAACGACGGTCCGGTCCGGATCACGGTCTGCGGCACGCCATGGAACGGCAAGCACCGCCTGGGCGCCAACGTGTCCGCGCCCCTTGACGCCGTCGCGTTTTTGAGCAGGAGCGAGGTCAATTCGGTGTCCCCCGTTTCCGCGCCCGACGCGTTCATGAAACTAATGAAGCAGGTCTACCTCTCCGACGACACCGCCTCCATGGGCCTGATCCTGGATATGGTAAAAACGATGACCCGCTCTCTCCGTTTCTACGACCTGAAATGCAACATGGAGCCGGACGCCGCGCGGGTCTCTTTCGAAGGCATGAGCCGCAAAGACGAGGAGACGCAGGCCGCCCTGACGACTTGACAGAAGCAAACGACACGACCGGCGCAGGCGTTGGGACCGGCGCAACCGGAAAAAACGACGCGATCGACGTGATCGACGCAAACGATAAAAACACCAGCGAGGTAAAAAGGTAAAAATGAAGCTGAAAAGCAACTTTCTGACTCAGACCATCGACGACACCGTGTTTCTGGTGCCCGTAGGCAACGGCGCGTTCAACGGAATGATCCGCGGCAACAAGACCACCGCCTTCCTGATCGGGCAACTGAAAAACGAAATAAGCGAAGAAGAACTGATCGACGCGACCTGCGAACAATACGACGCGCCCCGGGAAGTCATTGCCGCGGACGTAAAAAAATGCCTTGCGACGCTGCGCAGCGTGGGAGCTCTGGAAGAGTGAACGACCGGGAACCATCCGTTTTTGAAGAAAGATTGACGCGTGACGGAAAGCTGGTCTACAAGACCCACGGCTCCAGCATGCGCCCCCTGCTTCGCCAGGACCGGGATCTGGTAGTCATCGAGCCACCCGCGAAACCCCCCGAAAAGTACGACGTAGTGCTGTACCGGCGGGGCGGATCCACCGTTCTCCACCGGGTCATAAAGCGGTCCGGCGACGATTATCTGATCCGCGGCGACAATACCTACGCCCTGGAAACGGTCCCGTCGGACAATATTTTCGGCGTCCTCACGGGTTTCGTCCGGGGCAAAAAAGCCTCTTCTAAAAAGAGCAGCGCGGACAATGCCGGCGAGGGCAGACTCACGCCGGTGACGGACCGGGGATACCGGGTGTACTCCCGCGTCTGGTGCGCCATTTACCCCGTAAGAGCGGCCTTCGCAGCGATCAGGCGGCTGGGGGGCAAAATAAAAAGGAAAATATTCAAAAAATCTTGACTTCAGCCTTCCGCCACGACCTCGGCCGCTCCGGCAGTACCGGCGCCGTTGTCACCGGAATTCGAATCGCCGCGCTCAGCGGTTTTTTTCTTGCCGCGGTTGACCACGTTGATCACCAGGCTGGCAACGTCGAGGACGAACATCACGATCAGAAAGATGCCGGTAAGGATCCAGGTGGCCCTGGCGTCATTGCCCAGAGGCCTCAAAATGATCACCACGCCCAGTACCACGGCAACGATGCCGCTGATCATATGCATAAAGTTTACGGGGATCTGGTTGTGCCTGTAGTCCACGAACAGGCCGATCTTGAACACGCCGGAGATGATCAGCATGATGGCGTAGATCAGAGCCCCGAAAGCGCCCGCGATCCCGGTGTAGATGGGTCCCGGGAAGAACAGCGCCACGATGCCCACCAGGGTGACGATCACAGCCAGAGTAAGGCTCAGGGCGTTGGATTCACCGCTCTTCCGGCCTTTAACGTACCGGAACAGGTTCACGATGCCGACGGCGATCAGCACGCCGCCGAATACGGAAATGATCAATTTGGTAAAGCCGTCCGCGTCGAT
This sequence comes from Clostridia bacterium, assembly GCA_016287565.1. Classification (GTDB taxonomy): domain Bacteria; phylum Bacillota; class Clostridia; order UBA1212; family UBA1255; genus UBA1255. Next base: position 83,255 of record JAEFAM010000001.1, on the reverse strand, counting down.
GAACAGCATGATGCCCGCCACGATCTCGAAGACCGCCAGCAGCACTATCGGCAAATGCTTCAGAAAATTTTTCATTGGTTCTTCCCTTTCCCGGGCAGTCTCCCGCCCGCAGCCTTGATTATCGCCCTAAAAAACAGTTCGCCGCCGTCCTGTAAAAGAACAGCGGCTGAACCGGTCAATATAACTTACGCCTGCTCGTCAGGATTGTCGTTGTCGTCGAGGTAGGCCTCGTTGCCGCCGCCTTCGCTCTCGTCGAACTCGGTGCTGTCAACGTCCGGCGCGGGCGCGTCGTAAACGTTGACCTCCGCCTCTGCCTCGTCGTATCCGTCCTGAGGACCGTCGTAGTAGTCCTCCGGGATCTCCTCTTCCTTGTGTCTGAGGGCCGCGGGCACGTGGTCAAGAGTGGTGACGTCGATCTCGATGTCGTTGTAGCGTCCCATACCGGTTCCGGCGGGGATCAGCTTACCGATGATAACGTTCTCTTTCAGGCCCATCAGGTAGTCGCGCTTGCTCTTTATGGCCGCGTCGGTGAGGATCCTGGTGGTCTCCTGGAAGGAAGCGGCGGACAGGAACGATTCGGTGCCCAGAGCCGCTTTGGTGATGCCCAGCAGAGCAGGTTCGGCCTTCGCCAGAGCTTCCTCGGGCCTTCCGGCCTCTCTCAGCTTCGCGTTGGCGTCAAGCCACTCGAACTTGTCGACTACGCTGCCGTCAAGGAGTTCGGTCTCGCCCGGATCGGTAACGCGCACTTTGCGCATCATCTGGCGGACAATGACCTCGATATGGCGGTCGTTGATCTTAACGCCCTGGAGGTTGTACACCTTCTGGACCTCTTCGATGATGTAGTTCTGAACTCCGGCCTCTCCCAGTATGCGGATGATGTCCTGAGGATTCACGGAACCGCCCACGATCAGGTCGCCCTTCTTAATAGTGTCGCCGTCTTCCACCTTGAGCGTAACGCCGATGGGGAAGGAAACGGAGAAGGACTGGGTGCCGTCGTCGGAATCCACGCGGACTTCTTTCTTCTTTCCGCTCTCGGTGACGGAGACCACGCCGTCGATCTCGGAGATCGTCGCGGCGCCCTTGGGCTTCCTGGCTTCGAACAGCTCTTCGACACGGGGAAGACCCTGGGTGATATCGTCTGCGGAAGCAACGCCGCCGGTGTGGAACGTTCTCATGGTCAGCTGCGTACCGGGCTCGCCGATGGACTGGGCGGCGATAACGCCTACGGAGTCACCGATGTTTGCCCTGGTGTGAGAAGCCAGGTTTGCGCCGTAGCACTTGCTGCAGACGCCCAGCCTGCTCTCGCAGGCCATAACGGAACGGACTTTAACGGACTGGATGCCGGCCTTCTCGATGGCCTCGGCCAGATCGTCGTCGATCAGCGTCTCGGTATCGGCCATGACTTCGCCGGTAACAGGATGGATCACGGGCTCGGCGGGATATCTGCCGGAGATCCTGGCGGCCAGCGGGACAAGCGGAGGCTGGTCCTTGGCTTCGGAGTTGGCAATGGCGTGTACCTCGAAGAATCCCTTGGTGCCGCAGTCGTCTTCTCTGATGATGACCTCCTGGCTGACGTCAACGAGACGTCTGGTCAGGTATCCGGAGTCTGCCGTACGAAGCGCCGTATCGGACAGCGTCTTTCTGGTACCGTGGCTGGAGATGAAGAATTCCAGAACGTCCAGGCCTTCGCGGAAGTTTGCCTTGATCGGTATCTCGATCGTACGGCCGGCGGTAGCAGACATCAGTCCGCGCATACCTGCCAGCTGCTTGATCTGGTTGATGTTACCACGGGCGCCGGAATCGGACATCATGTTGATGGGGTTGAACTCGCCCATGTTCGCTTTAAGGATGTCCGTCAGTTTGTCGATGGCTTCGCTCCAGGCGCGGATAACGCTTTCGTGGCGCTCCTCCTCGGTGATCATACCGCGGCGGAACTCACGGCTGATGCGGTCGACGACTTTGTCGGTGTCTTCGATCAGTTTCTGCTTCTCTTTAGGAACTATGATGTCTTCGACGCCTACCGTGATGGCGCCCTTCGTAGAGAACTTGTAGCCCAGCGCCTTGATCTTGTCCAGCACCTCGGCGGTAACGGTAAGGCCGTGCGCCTTGATGCAGCGGTCAAGTATATCTCCCAGCGTGCCTTTTTTGACCAACTTGTTCATCTCCAGCACCAGCGCGTTCTCACGTTTGGTGCGGTCAACGAATCCCAGGTCCTGAGGAATGGCTTCGTTGAAGATCAGCTTGCCCATGGTGGTCTCGATGATCTGGGTGATGTGCTCGCCCTGGAACTCGCCTTCCCTGCGCACCTTGATGGCGGTGTGGAGATTGATCTCTCCCAGGTCGTATGCCAGTTTCGCTTCGTCGTATCCTGAGAACACGGGAGCGTTGCTGTAATCCTTATTCTTGACGAGAGTCAGATAGTAGCTGCCCAGGACCATATCCTGCGTGGGAACGGTGATGGGTTTGCCGTCCTTGGGAGCCAGAAGGTTGTTGGCCGAGAGCATAAGGATCCTGGCCTCTGCCTGGGCTTCCGCGGAAAGGGGCACGTGGATAGCCATCTGGTCGCCGTCGAAGTCCGCGTTGTACGCCGTACATACCAGCGGATGGAGCTTCAGAGCGTGGCCTTCTACGAGGATCGGCTCGAACGCCTGGATACCGAGGCGGTGCAGCGTGGGAGCGCGGTTCAGCAGCACGGGGTGCTCTTTGATGATGTCTTCCAGAATGTCCCAGACCTCGGGAGACACGCGCTCCACCATCTTGCGGGCGCTCTTGATGTTCACTGCCTTGCCCATACTGACCAGCTTGTAGATCACGAAGGGCTTGAACAGCTCGATGGCCATTTCCTTCGGCACGCCGCACTGATAGATCTTCAGTTCGGGACCGACAACGATAACGCTTCGGCCGGAGTAGTCGACGCGCTTTCCGAGAAGGTTCTGACGGAAGCGGCCCTGCTTGCCGCGAAGCATGTCGGACAACGATTTCAGCGGTCTGTTGGAGGCGCCGGTGATGGCTCTGCCTCTGCGGCCGTTGTCCAGCAGCGCGTCAACGGCTTCCTGCAGCATCCTCTTCTCGTTCCTGACGATGACGCTGGGCGCTCTGAGCTCCAGCAATCTGGCCAGACGGTTGTTCCTGTTGATAACGCGCCTGTAAAGGTCGTTGAGGTCGGAGGTGGCGAACCTGCCGCCGTCCAGCTGAACGAGAGGACGCAGATCCGGAGGAATGACCGGGATGACCGTAAGGATCATCCACTCGGGGCGGTTGTGGGAGTCGATAAACGCCTGAACGACTTCGAGTCTCTTAAGGAGAGCGGCTTTCTTCTGAAGCACGGTCTGGCTAAGTTTTTCCTTGTCCTGGCCTTCGAGCGCCTCGATCTCGTCTTTCAGCTCTTTGCGCAGGGGCTCCAGCTTAACGTCTTCCAGAAGTTTGCGGATGGCCTCGGCGCCCATCTGGGCGTTGAACCCGTACTGGCCGTAGGATTTGACGGCGGCCTGGTAGTCGTGTTCGTTGAGGATCTGCTTGTATTCCAGCGCGGTCTGGCCGGGATCGAGCACGACGTAGGCGGCGAAGTAGAGCACTCTTTCAAGGTCCTTCGGCTTCATGTCGAGCAGCAGTCCGATGCGGCAGGGCGTGCCCTTGAAGAACCAGATGTGGGATACGGGCGCCGCCAGCTGGATGTGGCCCATGCGGGTACGGCGGACCTTGGAGCTGGTGACTTCAACGCCGCACTTGTCGCAGACGATGCCGCGGTAGCGGTTTTTCTTGTACTTTCCGCAATGGCACTCTCCGTCCTTCGTTGGGCCAAAGATGCGTTCGCAGTAAAGGCCGTCTTTCTCGGGCTTCAGAGTTCTATAGTTGATGGTCTCGGCTTTTTTGACCTCGCCGTGAGACCATTTCAATATCGTTTCCGGAGAAGCAAGTCCGATCTGAATTGATTCAAAATTGTTAAAATCTACCATGTTACTTCACCTTCCCCTTTCAGTTGTTCTCGTCGTCGTACAGGTCGGGAGTCTCGGGAGCGTCTCCGTCGAAATACGCGTCGTCCGGATCGGGCTGGTCGTAGCCCGCTTCGTCGCCGCCCTCGGCGGGAACGTCTTCTACCGCATCCGGGTCAAGGCTCTCCATCTCCGCGTTCGGATCCGCGTCGCCGTAGTTCCTGCCTTCGTCGGCAAACTCTTCGTCGGAGAGGCCTCCGTACACGGAGCTGATGTTGCCGTTGTCGTCAAGGAAGCTGTAGAAGTCGGGATTGTCCACGTCCGCGCGAGTGCGGTACTTGTCCGGATTCTTGATGTAATCTTCTTCGGTCTCCCTGAGCGGGACCTCTTCGCCGCCCTTCTTGTAGACCTTCACGTCAAGAGCCAGGCTCTGGAGCTCTTTAATGAGCACCTTGAAGGACTCAGGGATGCCGGGCTCGGGCACGTTCTCGCCCTTGACGATGGCTTCGTAGGTCTTTACGCGTCCCACGGTATCGTCGGACTTGATGGTCAGGATCTCCTGCAGCGTGTAGGCCGCGCCGTAAGCTTCCAGAGCCCAGACCTCCATCTCGCCGAAACGCTGTCCGCCGAACTGGGCCTTGCCGCCCAGAGGCTGCTGCGTGACCATGGAGTAGGGGCCCGTGGACCTGGCGTGCATCTTGTCGTCCACCAGATGATGGAGCTTCAGATAGTACATATATCCGACCGTTACGCGGTTCTCGAAAGGTTCGCCGGTACGGCCGTCGTAGAGCACCGTCTTGCCGTCCTCTTCCTTGCCCGCCATCTTCAGCGTCTCAAGGATGTCTTTCTCGGAGGCGCCGTCGAATACGGGAGTGGCGATCTTCCAGCCGAGGGCCTTCGCAGCGTAGCCAAGGTGGACTTCCAGCACCTGTCCGATGTTCATTCGGGAAGGCACGCCCAGAGGATTCAGCACGATCTCCAGCGGAGTTCCGTCGGGCAGGAAAGGCATGTCCTCTTCGGGAAGCACTCTGGACACGACGCCTTTGTTTCCGTGACGTCCCGCCATTTTATCACCGACGGTGATCTTGCGCTTCTGGGCAATATAGACTCTTATCATCTTGTTCACGCCGGGGGACAGTTCGCTGTCGGTCTCGCGGGTGAATTCTTTTACGTCAACGACGATACCGTATGATCCGTGAGGCACTCTCAACGAAGTGTCGCGCACGTCTCTGGCCTTCTCGCCGAATATGGCGCGGAGCAGCCTCTCTTCAGGCGTGAGTTCGGTCTCGCCCTTGGGAGTGACTTTACCGACCAGGATGTCGCCTGCCCTGACTTCGGAGCCGATGATGATGACGCCGGAAGCGTCCAGCATCTTTCTGGCGTCGTCGCCGATGTGAGGCACTTCGGGAGTGATCTCTTCAGGTCCCAGCTTGGTGTCGCGGGCTTCGCACTCGTATTCCTCGATGTGGATCGAAGTGTAGGCGTCTTCCTTGACCAGCTTCTCGCTGATGAGAACGGCGTCCTCGTAGTTGTAGCCTTCCCAGGTCATGAAGCCGATCAGCGTGTTGCGGCCCAGTGCGATCTCGCCGTGATCCGTAGAAGGACCGTCGGCGATGACGTCGCCTTCCTCCACCCATTCGTCGAAAGTGACGACGGCGCGCTGGTTGATGCAGGTCGCCTGGTTCGAACGCATGAACTTGAGGAGATTGTACGTATCGATGGTGCCGTCTTCGCGCTGGATGACGATCTGCCTGCCGTCGACGTTCTTGACCCGTCCGGCGGCTTTCGCCAGCACGACGGCTCCGGAATCGTGAGCGGCTTTATACTCGATACCGGTGGCAACGATGGGCGCCTGCGTTTTCATAAGCGGAACGGCCTGGCGCTGCATGTTGGAACCCATCAGGGCGCGGGAAGCGTCGTCGTTCTCGAGGAACGGGATCATTGCCGCGGCAACGGATACCACCTGCTTCGGGGAAACGTCCATGTAGTCGACCTGCTCCGGAGGAACTTCGATGAACTGGTCCCTGAAGCGGCAGACAACTTTCTTGTTCATAAAGTGGCCCTGCTCGTCGAGAGGCTCGTTGGCCTGGGCGACGATGTACTGGTCTTCCATATCCGCCATCAGATAATCGATCTGATCGGTGACGCACTGGGTCTCTTTATTGTACTTTCTGTAGGGCGCCTCGATGAAGCCGTACTCGTTGATCCTGGCGTAGGTGGCCAGAGATCCGATAAGTCCGATGTTGGGACCTTCGGGAGTCTCGATGGGGCACATTCTGCCGTAGTGAGAATAGTGGACGTCGCGGACTTCGAAGGTGGCTCTGTCGCGGTTCAGGCCGCCGGGGCCCAGAGCGGACAGGCGGCGCTTGTTGGCCAGTTCGGCCAGGGGGTTGGTCTGATCCATGAACTGAGACAGCTGAGAGGATCCGAAGAACTCGCGGATGGCCGCGGAGACCGCGCGGATATTGACGATGGACTGGGGAGTCACGATGTCTCTGTCGAGAGTGTTCATCTTTTCTCTCACGGTCTTTTCCATTCTGGAAAGTCCCACGCGGAACTGGTTCTGGAGAAGTTCTCCCACGCAGCGGATGCGGCGGTTGCCCAGATGGTCGATGTCGTCCACGTTTCCGACTTCGCAGTCGAGGTTAAGCAGGTAGCTGAAGGAGGCCACGATATCGTCGATGGTCAGGTGCCTCGGAACAAGGTCCGCGGCTCTGGCGGCGATCTCTTTCTTAAGGGCCTCTTCGTCCTCGCCGAATTCGTCAAGGATCTCTTTCAGCACGGGGAGATATACTCTCTCTTTGATGCCAACTTCCGCGGGATCGAAAGAAACGAAGCCGTCGAGCTTAACGGTCTTGTTGCCGATGACCTTGCAGGGTTTGTAGGGCGTATTGATGTACACGAACTCCACGCCCGCGTCCTGGATCTTCTCGGCCAGCTCTCTGGAAACGGTCTCGCCTGCGGCGGCAATAAGTTCGCCGGTCTCGGGGTCGATGACGTCCGCGCAAAGTTCGCGGTCAACGATCCTGGCGTACAGGGACAGTTTCTTGTTGAACTTATAGCGGCCGACTTTGGAAAGGTCGTAGCGCTTTCCGTCGAAAAACATGCCGTACAACAGGGATTTGGCGCTGTCAACGATGGCGGGCTCGCCGGGACGGATCTTCTTGTAGATCTCCAGGAGAGCGTCGTCAACGGCGTTCAGCGTATCCTTCTGCATAGTGTTGATCAGGCGTTCGTCGATGATCAGGTGGTCTTCAAAGTTCTCGGCGTACCTGGGCGCCAGTTCGGAGACGTTGACGGAGAACAGATTGAGGATGTCGTCGTCGGTGCCGTAGCCGAAAGCCCGGAACAGCATGGTGGCAGGCACCTTGCGGTTGCGGTCCACGCGCACGTGGATGCACTCGTTGTAGTCGATCTCGTATTCCAGCCATGCGCCGCGGTTGGGGATGAGCGTGGTGGCGGTGGTAGTCTTGCCCTTCGCCTTGTCGAACGCTTTCTCATAGTAAGCGCCGGGAGAACGGACCAGCTGGCTGACGATGACGCGCTCTGCGCCGTTCATGATGAACGTGCCGCTTTCGGTCATGAGCGGGAAGTCACCGAAGAACAGCGTGTCTTCCTTTATGACGCCCGTCTCTTTATTAATGACGCGCACGCGCACGTTAAGGGGCGCGGAATACGTCGAATCCCGCTCCTTATTCTCTTCTATTGTATATTTCGGCTTTTCGTCCAGATGATAGTCGATAAACTCGAGAACGAGATCGCCGGTAAAGTCTGTAATGGGGGAGAAGTCTTTAAATACTTCTTTAAGTCCGACTTCCAGAAAATGCTTGTAGGAATCTTTCTGGATGGCTATAAGGTTAGGCATCTCTAAGATTTCCTGGATCCTGGAGTAGCTCTGTCTTTCGGTTTTACCATATTTAACGGTATGCACCATAGCAGATAATCACCTCTATTAAATTATTGCGCCGGAATTCTCCCCTTGCGTGAATCCGCTGCCTGTGCTACAATACGTTCACCGGTTCGGTTTTTTTCTTCATTTGACCCTCTTTTTTCGGGCTTTTTCCCTGCCCGGAGAAGGGGGTCGCGCAGCGTGAGATTACAACGCAGTTTGATATTGTATCAAAAATAAAACAATAAGTCAATGCATATTTTGGCAAAAATTTCAAATTAAATTTTTGTGAATTTCGGGTATTTTTTGTGATGAATTTATTAACAAATTGTTAATTCGGAAAATTTTCCGTATTTTTTACGCCCGTCGAAAGCCCCCTCGCCTCCCCCGGCCGAGATTGACCGCGGAGGCAGTTTCGTGGTATACTTGACGTGCGTTGCGCAGGGCGTTTTGCCGCTCTTACGGGACGCTTTTTGTAAAGGCAGGTGACGGGTTTGGTTAAGGAAGTCGATTTCGTTGTCAGGGATCAGAAGACCATCGCGGACAACGTCTGCCTGCTGTCTCTTTCCGGCGATACTTCCGCCGTGACCGCCCCCGGTCAATTCGTTAACGTTAAGCTCGACGGCTTTTTCCTCCGCCGCCCAATATCCGTTTTCGACTGCGAGGAGGATTCTCTCCGCCTTATATATAAAATAGTGGGAAAAGGCACCGATGCCATGTCGCGCCTCTCCCCCGGCGACACGCTGAACGTGCTCACCGGTCTGGGCAACGGGTACGACCTTTCCGCCGCAGGCCCGAGGCCGCTCCTCATCGGAGGAGGAGCTGGAGTTCCGCCGCTGTACTGGCTGTGCAAAAAACTCGTTGACCGGGGCGCGAAGCCCTTTGCCCTGCTGGGGTTCAACAGAGCCGCCGACGTTTTTTGCGAGGTCGAATTCAGGGAACTGTGCGGAGACGACGTGATCGTGGCCACCGTTGACGGATCCTACACGGACGCCCGGGGTCGCGTGTTCAAAGGCTTCGTTACGGACCATCTCCCCGGCGAATATACGTATTTTTATACCTGCGGCCCCCTGCCTATGCTCAAAGCTGTATATTCCGCCGCGGCCTGTTCCGGCGAGTTCAGTTTCGAAGAGCGGATGGGCTGCGGTTTCGGCGCCTGCATGGGCTGCAGCGTCAAGACAAAAGACGGATACAAGCGGGTCTGCAAAGACGGCCCCGTGCTTAAAAAGGAGGAGATACTGTGGACAAACTGAACCGCGCCTCTGTCTCTCCCGACACTTCCGTGGAACTTTGCGGCATCCGCCTGGACAATCCCGTCATCCCCGCTTCGGGCACCTTCGGCTTCGGATACGAGTTCGCCGAGCTGTACGACATAAACGAACTGGGCACCTTCTCCTTTAAAGGCACCACGCTGGAGCCCCGCTTCGGCAATCCCACGCCGCGCATCGCGGAATGTCCCTCCGGAATGATCAATTCCGTCGGTCTTCAGAACCCCGGCGCCGAAGCCGTGAAAAATATCGAACTTCCAAGGCTCAAAAAAGTGTTCCACAAGCCGGTGATGGCCAACGTGAGCGGCTTTTCCGTCGATGAATACGCCAGGACCGTAGAGATCCTCGAGGGCGAGAGCCAGATCGGCTGGTTCGAGATCAATATCAGCTGCCCCAACGTGCACGGCGGCGGCATGAGCTTCGGTACCGATCCGGACGCGGCGGCGGAAGTGATGAAGGCGGTTCGGAAAGTAACTAAAAAGCCTATATTGGCGAAATTGTCCCCCAACGTGACCGACGTGACCGAGATCGCCAGGGCCTGCGAAGCCGCGGGCGCCGACGGGATCAGTCTTATAAATACTTTGCTGGGCATGCGTGTGGATATCATGCGCAGGAAACCGGTGGTGGCCAACAAAATGGGCGGCTTTTCCGGGCCCGCCATATTGCCCGTGGCGCTCCGCATGGTCTACCAGGTGCACAAGGCCGTCAAGATACCGGTCGTCGGCATGGGAGGCGTTTCCACGGCGGAGGACGTCATCGAGATGATGATGTGCGGGGCAACGGCGGTGGAAGTCGGCGCGGCGAACCTGGTGGATCCCTGGGCGAGCCTTAAGATCGTGCACGCGCTGCCCGGGGCAATGGAAAAAGCGAACATCGGGGCCCTGAAAGATATCATCGGCTGCGCCTGAGCGGCGCCGGCAGGGCTTCCGGGCAACATAAACGAGGAGTAAAACGACATGGGAAAAGACGTTATCGTAGCATGCGACTATCCGGACAGAGAAACGACGCTGAACTTTCTTGACCGGTTCGAAGGGAGCGGCGTAAAGCCCTTCGTAAAGATCGGGATGGAGCTTTTTTACGCCGAGGGGCCGGATATCGTCCGGGAGATCAAGGCCCGGGGGCACAGGATATTCCTTGACCTGAAGCTCCACGACATCCCCAACACGGTAAAAAAGGCGATGGCGGTATTGTCCCGGCTGGACGTGGACATGTGCAACCTTCACGCCGCGGGAACGAAGCGGATGATGGAGGCTGCCATAGAAGGCCTTACAAGGCCCGACGGCACGAGGCCGGTGCTGCTGGCGGTCACCCAGCTCACTTCCACGGACCAGGAGGCGCTGGAAAATGACCTGCTGATCCACGAGCCCATTAAGGACGTGGTGATGAAATACGCGCTGAACGCAAAAGAGTCCGGCCTTGACGGAGTGGTCTGCTCCCCTCTCGAAGCGGGAGAGGTCCACGGGGTCTGCGGCAACGGTTTCCTGACCGTCACACCGGGCGTGCGTTTCGCGGAAGGCGACGCGGGAGACCAGAAGCGCGTGACAACGCCGGAAAGAGCCCGGGAACTGGGCTCCGACTATATAGTTATGGGGCGCCCCGTGACTGCTGCGGCCGATCCGGTGGCGGCGTACATGCGGGCAATGGCGGATTTCGTTGGCTGAATTGGAAATGGCAAGTTGCAAATGGCAAATGGCAAATGGCAAATTGATAATGGCAAGTTGCAAATGGCAAATTGCAAATTGCAAATGGGAAATGGCAAATTGGAAGTAGAACGTTTGAAATAGATAAATCGCGACGGAGGAACCTAAATGAGTTCGCAAGACTTTTCTGAATTAAAGATCCGGATCGCCCGGGACCTGCTGAAGATCAAAGCCGTGTTTTTCCGGCCCGACGAGCCCTTTATATGGGCCAGCGGCATAAAAAGCCCGGTGTACTGCGACAACCGGCTGACGTTGACCGCGCCCGAGGTGCGTACCGACGTGGAAAACGGGCTGGCGCAGGTGGTGCGGGAGATCTATCCCGCCGCGGAAGTGCTGATGGGCACGTCGACGGCGGGCATTGCCCACGCGGCCATCACCGGGCACATATTGGGCCTGCCGATGGGCTACGTGCGTTCGGGCAATAAAGACCACGGCCGCAAAAACCAGATCGAAGGGCGCCTGGAGCCGGGGCAGAAAGTGGTGGTCATCGAGGACCTCATCTCCACCGGCGGCAGCGTCATCGAGGTGGTCAACGTCCTTCGCGAGGCCGGGGCGGAAGTCCTGGGGATCGCCTCCATATTCACGTACGGCATGAAAAAAGGCCTGGAGCGGCTGGAAGAGGCGCAGGTCCGGAACGTTTCCCTCACGGATTTCGACACGATCGCCGAAGTGGCCGCGGAGTCTGGATACATCGCGGCGACAGACGTGGCGCGGCTAATCGCGTTCAGGAACGACCCCTCGGACGAGAGCTGGATAAAGGCCTGACGCCTGACGGAAAGGCGCTGCTGGGCGAAAACGCAAGGAGATGCAAAATGAGACACGTTATCGACATTCTTGACCTCTCTGTAGAGGAGATCGACGGGCTGATCGCTGCGGCCAGGGACATCATCGCCAGGCCGGAAGCGTACGCGGAGCGCTGCCGTGGCAAAAAACTTGCCACGCTGTTCTTCGAGCCTTCCACGCGCACCAGGCTGAGCTTCGAAGCGGCAATGTACGAGCTGGGCGGGAACGTATTGTCCGTCACCGGCGCGGGGACTTCTTCCGCGGCCAAGGGCGAGAGCGTGGCGGATACGGCGAAGGTGGTCAGCTGCTACGCCGATATAATTGCTATGCGCCACCCGAAAGAAGGCGCCGCGAAAGTTGCCGCCGACAACGCCTCCATACCGGTGATCAACGCCGGGGACGGAGGCCATTGCCACCCCACCCAGACGCTGGCGGACCTGCTGACCATATCCAGAGAGAAAGGCCGCCTCGGAGGCCTCACCGTGGGGCTCTGCGGAGACCTTAAATTCGGCCGCACCGTGCATTCCCTGATAAACGCGCTCTCCCGCTACGAAGACGTCAAGTTCGTGCTGATCTCGCCGGAAGAGCTGAAGCTTCCCAGCTACGTGAAAGACGGAGTGCTGAAACCCAGGGGCATCCCATACGTCCAGACCACGGACCTGGAGGCCGCATTGCCGGAGTTGGATCTGCTGTATATGACGCGGGTCCAGAAGGAACGCTTCTTCAACGAAGAAGATTATCTGAGGCTGAAGGACAGCTATATATTGACGCCGGACAAGATGCGGCTGGCGGGGCCCGACATGTCCGTGCTCCATCCTCTCCCCCGGGTCAACGAGATCAGCGTTGCCATCGACAATGACCCCCGTGCCTGCTATTTCAAGCAGGTGCTTAACGGCAAATATATGCGCATGGCGCTGATGCTGATGCTGCTGGAAGCGAACTGAGGCCGGGGCCGCCGGGCCGGACGCGCAAAAGCAGACCAGTACCGTACGAACGTAAAAAGGAGACTTTAGTATGAACATAGATTCCATCCAGAACGGTATCGTCATCGACCACATCACCGCCGGCCAGGGCATGAAACTCTACGAGCTGCTGGGCCTGGACGAACTTGACGTTTCCGTGGCGCTGATCAAAAACGTGGTCAGCCGCAAGATGGGCCGCAAGGACATCATCAAGATCGACGCGGACATCCCGGTCAACGTGGATATTATCGGTTTTGCGGAGCCGGGCGCCACCGTCAACGTGATCAAGAAAGGCGAACTGGTGGAGAAGAAGACCATCGAGATGCCTGAGATCCTCACCAACGTCATCAAGTGCAAGAACCCCCGGTGCATCACCTCCTGCGAGCAGGAACTGGCCCATTCTTTCCGCCTCACCGACCGGGAGCACAAGATCTACCGCTGCGTTTACTGCGAGACCAAATGGAGCGGCTGAGCGCCGTTTCGCCTGCGGAAAGGAGCCCCCTTATGAGCGATCTAAATTTTGCGAACTGCCAAACGCCTGCCGCCGCCGCTTCGAATGATCCGGTGACCGCCTATATTCTTGAGAACTGGAAAAATACGGTCCGCCTCCCGGGCGACACGGTGCACGGCATGGTGCGGCTTCCCAAACCGTTTACGGTGCCCTGCGCCAAGGTGATGTTCACGGATTTTTACTATTGGGACACCTATTTTACCAATCTGGGCCTGATGCGGTCCGGGCTGGATGGCCAGGCGGAAAACAACCTGGACAATATCAAGTTTTTTATCGACAACCTGGGATATATGCCCAACGCCAACCACCTGCTTGACCGGTCCCAGCCGCCGCTGTTTACCCGGGGAGTGTACGACCTTTATAAATTCAGGGGCGACGAGGGCGTGATACGGAAATATATTGACGCGGTACTCAGGGAACTGAGCTTTTTCAGGGCGGACAGGACCGTGTTCGAGGGTCTGGCGGCGTACGGCAACAACTGCACCAGGCAGTCTCTTGACGGCTGCGCTCCCTGGCTGGCGGACCGGGTGGGAGAGAAGTATGAAACGGCAGACGAAGGGGCGGAGCTGGCGGATCAGCTTTTGTCCATCGCCGAGAGCGGCTGGGATTTCACGCCCCGGTTCCCCGACGGAGAGAAGCGCTTCGCCGTTGACGAATACGTCCATATCGATCTGAACTGCCTGCTTTATGACGCGGAGGTTAAGGCCGCGCAGATGCTTGAAGCAGTGGGGCGAGGCGCGGAGGCGTCCGAACTTCGTTCTCTTGCGGATAAGCGGCGCGACGCGGTCAACAAATATATGCGGGATCCGGATACCGGCGTTTATTACGATTACAATTACAAAAAAGGCTTCCTCTCCCCCGTGCTGAGCTGCGCCTCCTTCTATCCCTTCGCCGCAGGCATCGCCGAAGACGCCCGGGGAGCTGCCGAGACGCTGCGCCGCCTGGAACTCCCCTACGGGGTCTCCACCTGTGAATACCGGGGAGAAAACGCCAGGTATCTTCAATGGGATTATCCGGCAATGTGGCCCTCGAACGTATATTTTGCCTGCACCGGGCTCGACCGGGCGGGGCTTAGCGAAGACGCGGACCGGGTGGCGGACAAATACGTGAGCACGCTCCGGGCCGTGTTCGAAAAGACCGGCTCTTTGTGGGAAAAATACGACGCCTCCGCCTGCGCCGTTTCCGTAACGTCGGAGTACGAGACGCCTGAAATGCTGGGCTGGACCGCCGGAGTCTACCTCTGGCTCGCCTCCGGAAGGTAAGGCCCCGGACCTCCCGGGAAGCGCATTTTTCCGGGATTTGGCGTGAATGACCTGGGGAAAATTGGGGAAAACCGCCCGAAACTGTGGAAAACTCTGTGGAAAACCCTGGCTAAGATGTGAAAAAGTGGGGATAACGTGTGAATAGAGAGCTTAACAAAATCAACATAACGTTATTGACGAGCAACGTCTGGGCAGACGTGTTCGGGAACCCCGTAAAAGACCGGGATCAGGCCCTGGTGACGCTGATCGAGCGCTATTCTCCGGACGTGATAATGCTCCAGGAAGTCCATCCGAACTGGCACAGGTCCGCTGTGCTTGCCCGGGGACTGGAGAAAAACAGTTACGTGCTGAGCCTGCCCGACCTGAACGGAAACCCCTTGAACTACACTCCCCTGGCCTACCGCAAGGACCGCTTCACGGAAGAGAAAAACCTGTTCCTGCTCTATCAGGGGCCCAACGATTACAGTTCCAAGTCGGTCAGCGGCGCGCTGCTCCGGGACAAAGCCTCCGGCATCTCCTTCGCCGCCATGTCCACCCACTTCTATTTCGCCCAGAACGACGAGGGCAATTCCGCCCGTGTCTCCAACGCCCGGGAACTGCTGGGCTGCTTCTCCCGCCTCTGCGAAGGCGGCGTCCCCGGCTTCTGCGGAGGAGATTTCAACTGCGACGTGGATTCGGAACCTTTCCTCGTCCTGAACGGCGCAAACGTGCGCTGCGCCTCTCTTCTGGCGGAAAACAGGATCAATTTCGTGCGCACCCACCATAAGAACCCCACATACGACGCGGAAACGGGCAAATATATCCCTGCGCCGCCTCCGAAAAAGAACAACCGCCGGTCCATCGACCATATCGTCGTTAAAGGCAGCGCCGCGGTCAAAGAATATCAAGTGATATCGGATGAAGAGGCGCTGATATTGAGCGACCACTGCCCCGTGCTGATCCGGGCGGAGATCGGAGAAAAAGCGCCGGACGACGGACGTCAGCGCCGCCGGGAACCGGAAAAGGGCCCCGGCAAAGCCCCGAAGGAGGAAAAGACTATGAAAATATTGAATTACGGTTCGCTGAACATCGACCACGTTTACCAGATGCCTGCCTTTGTGAAAGCGGGAGAGACGCTTTCCGCAACCGATTGCCAGATACACACCGGCGGCAAGGGGCTCAACCAGTCGGTTGCCCTGGCCAGAGCGGGCGCGGGGGTGTTTCACGGCGGCAAGATCGGCGCCGACGGCATTGACCTTAAAAACTTCCTGGAAAACGTGGGCGTAAATTGCAAATTCCTGCGCATCGATCCGGATGTTCCCACGGGCCACGCCATCATTCAGGTGGTGGATTCCGGCGAAAACTGCATCCTTATATATGGCGGCACCAACACGCGCATCACCACGGAGGAGATCGACGAGACGCTCTCTGCTTTCGGGCCCGGCGACATGCTGCTGCTCCAGAACGAGATATCCAACGTCAATTATCTTATCCACAGGGCGCACGAGAAGGGCATGACGACGGTGCTGAACCCCTCTCCCATAACGGCGGAATTGACGGCGTACGACGGCCTGGCGCTGCTGGACTGGATGATCGTCAACCAGGGCGAGGCGGAGACGCTGGCGGGGATCGCCGGGGACGGAAAAAGCGGCGAAAAGGCCGAGAAAAAAGACCCCGAAGAGGTCATTGACGCATTGAAAGCGAAATATCCCAACGCCTCTATCGTGATGACGCTGGGAAAACACGGCGCATTGTGCCTGGCCGACGGCAAAAAGACCTTCTGCGGGACTTTCGATTACGGAAAACGTGTGGATACCACCGGCGCGGGAGACACGTTCACCGGCTTTTTCCTGGCGGGACTGGCGGAAGGGCTGGATATTTACGATTGCATGGAACAGGCCAGCAAGGCGGCGGGGCTGTCCGTCACCGTGGCGGGAGCGGCTAATTCGATCCCGGATATGGAAAAAGTGCGCACCGCGGTGCCGATAAACCTGTAAAAACTGTAAACTTATAACCCCGTAAACCTGAAAAAAACGGAAAAACCGGTCCGGAATTCAGACGGAATACGCAAGATCCGCGTAGATCTCCGGGAGCCGCGCCTTAAGCGAGTCGAACCGGCTCGCCAGGAACATATGTTTGAATATTGCCCCGGCAACGGGCTCGAAGGATGGCAGGACGATCTTCCTTGACGGATCGTATCCTGTCATCTTTTTTATAAACGCGTCGTAAAACAGCCTGTTTTTCTTCCACACGCTGCCGGAAACAGTGAGCGGAACGTTCGATGGGACACCGTTTTCCGTGACGAGATAAATCATCTGTTCCGCGACCAGCTCTCCGGCCTCTTCCAGGATGCGCTTCGATACGATGTCGCCCTTTTCCGCCGCGTTCACCACCAGGGGCACTACCGAGGCCACCCGGGCAACGGGGCTGTGCGCCTTATCTGTGTATATGGAAAAGATGGCGCCGCGGAATTTGTCGCTGTCAAGGACGTTTTCGCCTGCATTCACGTCGCTCGGCCTGTCCTTTTTCCCGCAAACACCTGCTTTTTCGAGCAAAAACCGGGGGACGAGCTGCGTCAACGCCGTGGCGGGGCCTCTTTTTTCGCGCCCGCGGATAGCGGCGATAATCGCCTGCCTGCCTATCCAGTACCCGGACCCCTCGTCGGCCACCGCGGAACCGTACCCTCCGGAAGCAAAACGCCTGTCTCCCACGCGGCCGAACAGCGTGGCTCCCGTGCCCGAAAGCGCCAGCAGCCCGTCGCCGAATATACCGGCAGCGGCCAGGCCCATATCCAGCTCCCCGTTGAGGTAAAATTCGTCGATCTCGAAAAGTTCGTTCAGTTTTTCCCGGGTATATTGCCCGTAGGTGCCGCAGACCCGCCTGATCCTGTCGCCGGGCTTCAGCCCCAGGCCTTCCGTCAGCTCAGAAAAATGGCGCTCCACCAGCTCCGCCGGCGTGGAATTTTCCCGCAGGCTGCCGCTTTTCGCCGCCGCCACGGGCAAAAAATCATCGTCGTACAGTATCGCCGCCACTTTCGTGCCGCCGCTGTCGATCGCCAGATATCTGTTGCCGGAAGAATTAGCGTCCATCGTCACGCCGCGCCTCACATATAGAAAATATTGTCCGCGTATTCGTCGAAAATGCGCCTGTTGTGCTCGTCACCGCCGTCAAGGTTCGCGCTCATCAGCACGGGCGGGACAATGCCGTCCGAGAGCATTTTGTTGACCGCGTCAATAACGATGGCGTTGATCAGCGCCGTTCCCACAGCCGTTGACGTGGGTCCGATCTTCTCCGGCAGCCCTTCTATCTCCGCCGCCGCGTCTCCCACGTCGCCTTTATTGTCGATAACGATGTCGCACACCTCGAAAAGCCGCCTGCCCGAGGGATGGCGGGAGGTCACCGAATTCGAATAAGCCAGATTTGTCAGGCAAATGGTAGTCACTCCGGCTTCTGCGGCAGCCAGAGCCATGTCCACAGGCACGGAATTTCTGCCGGAAACGGAATGTATCACCAGCACGTCCCCTTCGCTCAGGTGATTCTGCTGAAAAATGGTCCTTCCGAGGCCCGGGATCCGCTCCAGCTGGCTGGTCATGGTTATGGGGCGGCAGTTCAGCATCATACCGGGGAAAAAGATGGGATTGATCACGGCAAGGCCGCCGGTACGGTAAAACACTTCCTCGGCGATCATCCCGGCGTGGGAACAGCCGAACACGAACACGTTCCGCTTGCTCTCCACCGCTGCGGCAATGGCTTCGGCCGCTTTCCCCAGCGCCTCTTTTTGTGTATTATACGCTTTGTCGATGGTATCGTTGACGATCTTAATATAATCTCCGCCGTTCATGCCTTCGCGCTTCCCTTCAGGTAATTTCTCGACTCGTTCCGACCGATTCAGACCGGTCAAAGTATACCGCGACTTGACGTTTAGTGTCAACTAAAGTATAGTTTTAGCGCGTCCGGCGCCGGGCGCGAAAGGGCGGAAACAGAAGGCGGCAAGGAAAGGCCGAAACGAAGGGCTCAAACGAAGGACCGAGATGGAAAAAGTTCTGATAGCAATGAGCGGAGGCGTCGACAGCAGCGTCGCCGCGGCGATCTTAAAAGGTAAAGGGTATGAGTGCATGGGCGCCACGCTGAAACTTTTTGACGGAGAAGGACAGGCGCCGGACCCGGAAGAGAGCTTCGGGGAGAAAACGTGCTGCTCCCAGAAAGACACCGACTACGCCAGGAGCGTTGCCGTGTCAATGGGTATGCCCTATTATGTGTTCAACCGCGTGGACCTGTTCAAAAAGACCGTCATCCGCGATTTCGTGGACAATTATTCCGCCGGCATGACCCCGAACCCCTGCATCGTGTGCAACCGCTGCCTGAAATTCGGTTTTCTTTACGAACAGGCGATGCTTCTGGGCTGCGATTACGTTTCCACCGGCCATTACGCCCGTATCGAAGAGGAAAACGGCCGCTTCGTGCTGAAAAAAGCGGTGGACAAGGCCAAAGATCAGAGCTACGTGCTGTATTTTCTCACTCAGGAGCAGCTCCGTCACGTACTTTTCCCCCTCGGAGGCCTCACAAAGCCCGAAGTTCGCGCTATCGCGGCCGAAAAACAGTTCTATAACGCCCAGAAACCCGAAAGCCAGGACATCTGCTTCGTCCCCGACGGCAATTATTCCGATTTTATATGCAGATTTTCCGGCAATACCTTCCCCGAAGGCGATTTCGTTGACGCCGCCGGCAATCTTCTCGGCCGCCACCGGGGCATCATCCACTACACGATCGGCCAGCGCAAGGGCCTCGGCATCTCCGCCGAAGCGCCCCTCTACGTCAAGCGCATCGACGCCTCCGGCAACCGTGTGGTGCTTGGAAGAGCGGCGGAAATGTTTTCCACCGGCTGCGTGGTCCGCGACGTCAATATCATTTCCGGCATCGTTCCCGCGGCGCCCTTCCGCGCCTCCGTCAGGATCCGCTACCACCACCCCGAACAGCCCGCCGAGATCACGCCCCTGCCCTCCGGCAATATGGCCGTCCGTTTCGACGCCCCGGTTCGGGCAATAACCCCCGGCCAGGCCGCCGTATTCTACGACGGCGACGTGGTGCTGGGCGGAGGAACGATCACTGAAGTCATTGAATGAGCGAAATTGAACCCTGACAGTTAGGCATAATCGTCAGGGTTCAGCTAAATTCGCACATACGTGCGAGCTAAATTCCGCTACGCGGAGCTAACTTCGCGCTGGCGCGCGAGCGAAGGTAGATTTTTTTTCGCTCATTTCAGGTTATCAGGCAGCGCCTCCTTCTTTCAAATACATAAGATTTGGAAAGAAGTGGAATTTTATATGTATTTTTCGCCTGCCTCGCTTTTCGAGACAGAGCCTGGTTCCCGGAGCGAGCGTCAGCGAGCAATTTCGCTGAACCCTGCCAATTTCGCTTATCCAGAAAGGGTTCAACATCGCTTGCCCGCAGGGCAAATTTAGCTCGGCGCAGCCGAATTTAGCTGAAAACCGCAGGCTCCCATTATCCTGAAAGCCTGCGGTTTGCTATTTAGCTGCGAGCGTCAGCGAGCAATTTCGCTGAACCCTGCCAATTTCGCTTATCAAGGCAGGGTTCAATCCTTCCTCTCCCCCTCCAGCAGGTACAGCCCGTTGCGCTGCGCCCGGACCTTGTCCAGTTTCAGCACGCGCACCGTGTTCTCGCCCTGGTTCATTGCCACTTCCACTTTATAGATGATCTTCTTGTCGATGAGCTCCTGCAGCGAATTCCGGATCTCCTCCTCAGGCACGTCGTTGAGCCGCGCCACTGCCGTGACCGTAGAAAGGAACGTAGGGTAGATCGGACGGTCCTTGTGCCTGTGAATGTAGCGGAAATTGTCGATTATCATATCGTACCAGCGGTTCCGGACGGCTTCCGCCTCGGGTACTTCCACGATCTCGTCCGCCACAAGCTTGAATTTGGTGGCAAAAGTGTTTCTGATGCCGCAAAAAACGATCTTTTTGCCCAGCTTCTCCTTCAAAAACTTCGCCATGGGCACGAAACCGCCGTCGTACGTGAAAATAATGACGGTGGAAACGTCTTTTTCAGCCAGGACCGCCCGGTAAACGTAGTCCAGCATGTAAAAATCCACCCGGTCATTCTTGTAATTGTCCTGGTCCTGGGCGTCAACGATCTCGCCGCCTGCGTCTTTGATCCTGGCGATCTCTTCCGTCAGCTCCGGGCCCACGAAGCGGCCGAAGAAATACTTTCTCTGCACGTCGTACTTCCCTTCCAGCTGCTCGTTGAACGCGGCAATATCGGGCTTCCGGGAAAAAGCGTTGTCCATGGCGTAGAACCAGTATTCGTAATCGATCACGGCGATCGCCCGGTCAATTTTCTTCTTAAACAATCCCACTGAACAACACTCCCAACGTAAATATAATCAAATTCGGCCGCCGTCAACAAATATCAGCGTGGGGGCGACGTAGGCCGTTTGGCGTTAATTTGATCAAAAAAAAGCAAATCAACCGCCGTTACAGCAGATTTTATAAGAAAAAATCCCTTTTTGCAATAAGTTAGGGGGGCCATAATTGTTGCTTTTTTGTGTTTTTTTGTTGTCCTTTTTATCTTGTTGCAATTGAAAGTCCGTTCGTGGTATAATGATATTTGCGATATTTTCGTGCATTGCCGCGGCGAGAGCCGGGGCATAGATGTCGCGTCCCCTCTGCGGCCCCGAAAAAGCCGTAAAAACGGGCGCAAAAACAAACAAGAGAATAATTTAAAGGCGGTTGGTTGAAATGGCCACTAACATCAAAGCAAAGAAGAAAAAAGGCTCCTATGACAATAAGCTGATCAAGTGGATCGCTATCGGTCTCGGAGCAGTTGTCGCGCTGGTCGTGATACTCGCGATCGTATTGACCGTAAGCGGAAACTACGTCGCCAAGGTCAACGGCAAGAAGATCTACAATTATGAGTACAAATACTTCCTCATGCAGGCGATCAACGACGAGTATGACGAGAATTTCGAAGAGTTCAAGCCTGAAGGCTACGACGATAAGACGGACGCCGAAAAGACGGAAGTCCAGAAAGAGTTTTTCTCCGCCGAAAGAATGGCTAAGATCGAAGAAGACGCGCTCGAAGACGCCAGGCTGTTCAAAGCCGAGTACGTGGTCGCGCTGGGCAAAGGCTACAAAGCCACTTCCGAGCAGAAGAAGAGCCTCGACAGCTACATCGACAGCATCGTCAGCTATTACGGTTCCGCCAACGCCGCCGCGCTGATCACTTCCGGGACCATGACGCTTTCTCAGTACAAGAAATTCTACGCTCAGCAGATCACCATCGCCAACTACAAGACCGCAATTAAAGAAGGCATCGAAGTCAGCGACGCCGACATCCGCGAAGTTTACGATAAAGAGCCCGACGAATACCGCAAGATCACCGCGAGACTGTTCCAGTTCAAGCTCCCCACCGCCCCGAAGGACGATGACGGCAATGTGATCACTGAGGAGAAGTACAACAGCGAAGACATCGCCTCGAAGGACAAGATCGAATACGAGACCTATAAGAAGCAGATCGAGAACTACCTCGCTCTTGCGAATATGATGAAGGAAGCTTACGACGCCTCTGCCGACGCCACCTTCACTCTCTACGATTACGATATGACCACGCTGACTCCCAAGAAGGAGAACGACGACGACGGCAATCCCACCGACAAGGACGCTGTTAAGGCAGAGAACGCCACTTTCGAGCTCCTCTGCACCAGCCAGTCTTCCTACACTTCCGCCAGCACCAATAAAGGTATCATCACCGTAAACCACGACAACGGCAGCGGCATCAAGGACGTTGACGACCTGGTCCTCACCGTTCAGTGGAACGAAGCCAGAAACGGATTCGTATTCGTTGAGACCGAGAACACCGAAGAGTCTTCCGCAAGTTCTTCCAGCGAAGCCGACGACACCGCCACCACCGGCGCTACCGACGGAGAGACCACCGGCACCGCGACCGAGACCGAAGCCGACAAGGCAACTCCTTCCGAGATCAAGATCGTGGAAGTCAGGGACGACAACGGCCACCTTACCGCTCTCTACCTTGTCAGAGTCGAAGACATCAACGACATCGACACCAAGGCTGCCGAGGACGCCGAGGATGGTCTGAATACGGTCCAGGCCACCATCAAGGCCAACATCCTTGAAGAGCGCGCCGTGGATCAGCTTGAGAAAGAAGTTGCCGAAGGCGGCAGCAAGTACGAGCTCAAGTCCAAGAAGACCAAGACTCTCACCTCCATCAACAACGAGCAGTGGGAATATTACGGATTTAAATAATAACTGAACACGCGAAACGCGATGCGGCTGCTCGCAAGAGCACCGTGTGCGAAGCGAAACAAATGACAAAACAAAAGCAAAGCCGCCCGGTTTTCCGGGCGGCTTTCTTTATCGACTTATCGGTCTGTTGCCTTCCTGATCCGGCGTGAAGTTCGGATCAGAGCGCGGCAACGTTGGCGCGAAGCGTGTCCAGCTGCTTGCTGAGTTCCGCGGGAAGCTTGTCCCCGAACTTCTTGTAGTGGACCTCGATCTCCTCCACTTCCTTCGTCCAGACGTCCTTGTCCACCTGAAGCAGGCCCTTGAGCGTCTCGCGGTCGATGTCAAGGTCGGTAAGGTCGATGTCCTCGGGCTTCGGAACGTAGCCGATGGCGGTGAGCTCGGCATCCGCCTTGCCCTCGCAGCGGTCAACGATCCAGTTCAGCACTCTGGCGTTCTCGCCGTAGCCGGGCCATATGAAATTGCCCTCGTCGTCGGTGCGGAACCAGTTGACATTGAAGATCTTCGGAGCCTTGTCCCCCAGCCGCTTGCCCATGTCGAGCCAGTGCTGGAAGTAGTCGCCCATATTGTATCCACAGAAAGGCAGCATGGCCATGGGATCCCGGCGAACTACACCGACGGCGCCTGCAGCGGCCGCAGTGGTCTCTGAAGCCATCGTAGAGCCGATAAACACGCCGTGCTCCCAGTCTCTGGACTGGTACACCAGCGGAGCGCATTTGGCCCTTCTGCCGCCGAAAATGAGCGCAGAGATAGGCACGCCTTCGCCCTTGTCGAACTCGCTGGAGACGCAGGGGCAGTTCTTGGCCGGAGCCGTAAAGCGGGAGTTGGGATGAGCCGCGTAAGTGGTCTTGTCCGCCTTGTTGAACATCGACGGATTCCAGGGGTATCCCTTCCAGTCGACGGCAAACGTGGGAGGATTCTTGTCAAGGCCTTCCCACCACACCGTGTCGTTGGCCAGGTTGTGGCAGACGTTCGTGAATATGGCGCCGCGTTTGGTGCTTTCAAGGGCGTTGAAGTTGGATTTTTCGTTGGTGCCCGGGGCAACGCCGAAGAATCCGTTTTCGGGGTTGATGGCGTACAGCCTGCCGTCGGGGCCTATCTTCATCCAGGCAATGTCGTCGCCGACGGTCCAGACCTTGTAGCCTTTCTCGCGCAGATATTTGGGAGGTATGAGCATGGCCAGGTTGGTCTTGCCGCAGGCAGAGGGAAACGCCGCGGCAACGTAAGTGATCTTGCCCTGGGGATTTTCCAGTCCGAGTATCAGCATGTGCTCGGCCATCCAGCCTTCCTTCCAGCCCTGGTAGGAAGCGATGCGCAGCGCGAAGCACTTTTTGCCCAGGAGCACGTTGCCGCCGTACGCCGAATTAACGGAAATTATGGCGTTGTCCTCCGGGAAGTGGCAGATATATCTCTTTTCGGGATCCACGTCGCACTTGCAGTGAAGTCCGCGCACCCAGTCGTTGCTGTCGCCGAGGACGTCAAGCACTTTCTTTCCCACTCTCGTCATTATGCACATATTGAGCACGACGTAGATGGAGTCCGTGACCTCGATGCCTGCCTTGGCGATAGGCGAACCGATGGGGCCCATGGAATAGGGAATTATATACATCGTGCGGCCTTTATATGTATCGCGGGCAATGTCGTACAGCTTCGTGTACATCTCTTTGGGATCGCACCAGTTGTTCGTGGGTCCGGCGTTTTCCTTCTCCCTCGAACAGATGAACGTGCGGTCTTCCACCCGGGCAACGTCGTTAGGTTTCGTTCTGTGCAGATAGCAGTCCGGAAGCAGTTCCTGATTCAGCTTGATCATTTCTCCCGTGGCGACCGCCTCGGCGCGCAGCGCTTCGATCTGCTTCTCCGTGCCGTCGATCCAGACGACTTTATCCGGTTTCACCAGCGCCTGTACTTCTTTCAGCCAGCTTAAGATCGTAATGTTTTTGGTCATCTCTGTCCCTCCTTAAACAAAAATACGGAACGGATACATTATAATCGGTGCGGCGCCGAAAAACAAGTAGAAACCGCCCGGGAACGCGCGCCTGACGCGCCGCGGGCGGCAATTATTCAGCAGATCTTCGCCCAGGCTTCCAGCAGCGACAGCACCTCGTCCGCCAGCTCGCTCTTTTTCGAGCCTTCGGACTGCAGATAAGTGACTATGGCCCCTGCCTTGGTGCGGCTGATCCTCAGCCTGCGGGCGTATTTTTCGTGGAATTTGAGATAATCCGGGTCCGTCTTGGAAATGCCCTCCCGGACCAGCGACGGATTGGAACTTTCATTGTCCAGCGCGTACAGCAATACCTTCCGGTCTTTTTCGATCACCGACGTGAAGCCCACGTGCTCCGCGTAATGGCGTATGCGGGCAACTGTCATCAGCGCCGCGATATTGTCCGGAACGTTTCCGAACCGGTCAACGAGCTCGTCCGTAAGCTCCAGCACGTCTTCTTCGTGTTCCACCCTGGCGATCTTCTGGTATATCCTGAACCTTTCCGACTCGTCTCCGATATATTCCGGGTCAATAAACCCTCCCACGTTCATCTCTACGTTGCAGCATATCTCCTTCTCCGCCTTAGGCCTGCCCGTGCGCTCCTCTTCCAGCACCTCCGCCAGAAGCCGGCAATAAGTTTCGTACCCCACTGCGGCGATCTGTCCGTGCTGCTGCTCTCCCAGCACGCTTCCCGCGCCCCTGATCTCCAGGTCCCGCATGGCGATCTTGAACCCGGACCCGAACTCCGTGTTCTCCCTGATGGCCTTCAGACGCTTCTCGGAAACTTCTCCAAGTTCCCTGCCCGCAGGATAAGTGATATACGCGTAGGCCTGCCTGACCGACCTACCTACCCTGCCCCGGATCTGATACAGCTGAGAAAGCCCCAGCCGCTCACCGTTTTCCACGATAATAGTGTTCACGTTGGGCATATCCAGGCCCGATTCTATGATATTCGTGCACAAAAGTATGTCGAAGGCGCCTTTGCAGAACTCGTTCATCACGTTTTCCAGGTCCCGCTCCTCCATCTGGCCGTGGGCCGCGGCGATCCGGGCCTCCGGCACCAGTTCTCCCAGCTCCCGAAGCTTCGAATCCATGGTCTGGACGCGGTTGTACAGGTAAAACACCTGGCCGTGCCGCGCCATTTCTTTGTAGATGGCGTTTTTCACCATCACCGGATCCCATTCCGCCACGTAAGTCTGCACCGGCAGCCTGTCCTGAGGCGGATCTTCTATGACGGAAATGTCCCGGATCCCGCTGAGAGACATATGGAGCGTCCTGGGAATAGGCGTGGCGGACAACGTCAGCATATCCACCGCGGGATATTTGCTCTTCAGCTTCTCTTTATGCTTCACGCCGAACCGCTGTTCCTCGTCAATTACCACCAGCCCCAGGTTCTTAAACTGTATCTTGTCGTTGATCAGCGCGTGGGTACCCACCACAATATCCACCTTCCCGGCGGCAAGGCCGGCAACAAGGGCGTTTCGCTCTTTTGCCGTGCGGAATCTGCTTAAATAATCGATTTTTATCGGGTATTTTTTAAATCTTTCTACAAAATTGTTATAGTGCTGCTGGGCGAGTATGGTGGTGGGGACAAGGAACGCCACCTGTTTTCCTTCCACCACTGCCTTGAACGCGGCCCTCAGGGCAACTTCCGTCTTGCCGTATCCCACGTCTCCGCACAGCAGCCGCTCCATGGGCGACGGTTTTTCCATGTCCGCCTTGATCTCGTCCGTGCATCTGAGCTGGTCCTCTGTCTCTTCGTAGGGGAAATCCGCCTCGAACTCCCGCTGCCACTCCGTATCCGGGCTGAACGCGTAACCGGTAAGCTGCGAACGCCTGGCGTAAAGCTCCACCAGCTCCCTGGCGTACACTCTCAGGCTGTTTTTGACCTTTCCGGTGGCCCTTTTCCACTCGGAACTGCCCAGTTTGCTGAGTTCCGGCTCCGCGCCGTCGCCGCCTATATATTTCCGCACGCTCTCCAGCTGGAGCGCCGGGACGAAAATGACTCCGTTGTCCCTGTAAACTATCTTTATGTAATCTTTTTTCTCGCCGTCGATGGCAATTGCCTCTATGCCGTCGAAGCGTCCGATGCCGTGCACATCGTGGACCACCAGGTCTCCGGGGCTCAATTCGGCAAAGGCGGATATGGCCTCCCCTTTCAGCTTCCGTTTCACGTGGGCCCTTGCCCTGCGGAAAAGGCCTCCCCCGCTGATCACCGACAATTTCTCCTCCGGATATTCGAAACTTTCCGAAACGCTGCCGACGACGACTTCCGCCCTTCCGGCCAGGCCTCCGTCCTCCAATAGATTCTCCAGGAGCTTCTGCCTGCCCGTAGATTCCGCTAAAAGTATCACCCGATACCCGTCCCCGCTCTTCGTGCGGACGTATTCCGTCAATTTTTCCGGATCGTCTCCGGAAATTTCCGGAGTTTTCACGTTAAAAACGAATATTTCCCGGGATTTTCGGGATATTACGTCAAATTTCCTGATATTTCCCGAGCAGCGCGCCTTGTTTTCCAGCGCCCGCAGCGCTTCTTCCGGCTCTTTTATCAGTCCGGCTGTCAATTCCGGAAGCCCCGAGTTCTGCCTCACGGTCTCTGCCGTGCGGATAAACTCCGAGAGCGTCTGCTCACCGTTCCTTATTGCCTCCTCCGGCTCGCTGATGAACAGCGCCGCGTCGCCGCAATAATCCAGGAAATCCTTCCCTTTTCCCAAAATGTACGGCAGATATTTGTCGTAACCGGGGAAAGAACAGAAGGGCCTGATCTTTTCTATGTCGTTTTTAAGAGAAATTGCCTGCGTAGAGGCCGGATTCAGCCCGAAAAGCTCCACTTTAAGGTCCGTGCGTATGTCAAGCGCCTGGGCCTCGTCCCAGATATACGTCTCCTTCAAAGGAAGCGCCTGCAGTCCGTCAACGTTTTCCACGGTTCTCTGGGTCTCGGTGCTGAAGATCCTTATGGTATCTATTTCGTTGTCGAAAAATTCGATCCTGAAAGGATTCGGGGCGTTGCCGGGGAAAATATCCACGATATCTCCACGTACGGCGAACTGGCCTCTGCCATCCACCTGCGGAACGCGCACGAATCCGGTGCGGGCAAGCCTGTCCGACAGTTCCGTTATGTCGACCCGGTCCCCGGAATGAAGCTCGAAAGAGTATTTTAATATGTTTTTCTGGTCCGGAAGCCGCTGCATCGCCGCGGAAACGGACAATACCAGCGCGTCCCAGTCTCCGGTAGCCAGCTTGTAGAGGATCCCCACGCGCTCGCTTTCGTTGTCGGAAGACCTGGCCTCCACGTCATAGAGCATATATTCCAGCGGAGCCGGCCTGAGCACTCTTTCCGGGTCGATTTCGCCCAAAGTGATGAGATCTTCCCTGAATTTCCTTGCCGCCAGTTCGTTTTGTTCAATTACAACGACTTTCCGGCCCGTTTTTTTCAAAAAAGCGCAAACAAAGTGAGCCGCCGAAGCCCCGCTCAGCCCCGTCAGTTCAACTTTAGCGTTTTTCTTATTTAAACTATCCGCGCACAGCGTAAACGCCGGCGAATCCAGTATCTGTTCAAAGATCACGTTTCGGTCTCTTCTCCCCCTTCAGGCTCCTGTTTTTCTTTCTTGCGTGCGGAATTATATGCGGACATGGTCCTTTCGCAGCCGTTCAGCACGACCGAAAGCGCCGCCTCTGCGGCTCTTTTCTCCGCATCGGATATCGCTTCCTTGTCCGACTCGGGAACTTTTCCCAGGACGAAGTCCACCATATCGTAATTTTCAGGTTTTTTGCCGATACCGATCCGGATCCGGGCAAATTCGTCGGTTTCGATCTCCCGAATAACGGATTTCATGCCGTTGTGGGAGCCGGCGCTGCCTTTCGCCCTTAAACGGATCATTCCCGGATCGATATCGCTGTCGTCGTACAATACGATGAGACGGTCCTCGTCCAAACCGTACCATTGCATCGCTTCGTCGATGCTCTGGCCGCTGTTGTTCATGTACGTCATGGGCCAAAGGAGCAGCAATTTGCTGTCTCCGTATCTGGCCTCCCGAACGATGCCTTTGAATTTATGCTTCGGAGCCGAGACTTCAGTCTCCTTTGAAAGAATCTCCGCCAGCCGGTCGAGCGCTCTGAAGCCGCAGTTGTGGCGGGTCTCGGCATATTCCGGGCCGAAATTGCCCAAACCGGCAATGAGCCATAGAGAATGCTCCATGGCCATTGCCGCGTTCTGCGCCATATTGTCCCGTTCCGCCTTCTTCCTGAAGGCCGCCACCCGGGCAGACTGATATCTTTCTCTCAGCTTTTCCCAAAATTCGGCCAAGGCAAGACTCCTTTAACGATCTGGTAGATACTTACCGCGGGATCCGTCTGATCAGCGTATGACGTCGGTGCCCATATACTTCTGAAGTACCTCGGGAACCTTCACGCTGCCGTCTTCCTGCTGGAAATTCTCCAAAATTGCTGCGGTTGTTCTTCCAATAGCAAGACCTGATCCATTCAGCGTATGTACGTACTGAGCTTTGTCCTTGGGCCCGTTCTTGTATCTGATGTTGGCGCGGCGTGCCTGGAAGGCTTCGAAGTCGCTGCAGGAAGAGATCTCCACGTATCTGCCGTAGCTGGGCATCCACACTTCGATGTCGTAGGTCATTGCCGAAGAGAATCCCAGGTCGCCGGCGCAGAGCCTTACGACGCGGTACGGAAGCCCGATCTGCTGAAGGATCTGCTCCGCCTCGTTGGTGAGCTCCTCAAGCTCCTCGTAAGACGTCTCAGGCGTGGTGAACTTGACCAGTTCCACTTTGTTGAACTGATGCTGTCTGACCAGGCCTCTGGTGTCGCGTCCCGCAGAACCTGCCTCCTGCCTGAAGCATGCGGAGTAAGCGCAATATTTGATGGGCAGCCGGCTACCGTCAAGTATCTCGTCCCTGTGCATGTTGGTCACCGGAACTTCTGCCGTGGGGATCATGAAATAATCGGTGCCCACGATCTTGAAAGCGCCGTCTTCGAACTTGGGAAGCTGGCCCGTACCGGTCATGCTGGCTCTGTTGACCATAAACGGCGGGAATATCTCGGTATAGCCGTGGGCCGTATGGTAATCCAGCATAAAGTTGCCGATGGACCGCTCGAGCCTTGCGCCCAGGCCGCGATAGAACGTAAATCTGGTGCCCGTGACCTTCCCTGCCGTCTCCGGATCGAGAATTCCCAGATCGGCGCCGATATCCCAGTGGGCTTTAGGCGTAAACGAAAATTCAGTAGGAGTTCCGTACTTTCTGATCTCCTGATTGAACCTGTCGTCCTCACCTTCCGGAACCAGATCGTTGGGAATATTGGGGATATTAAGCATTATCGTCTCGATAGAGCTGTCGATATCTCTGATCTGACCGTCAAGATCCTTTACTTTCTCGGCGATCTCCTTCATTTCCGCCATCAGCGCAGAAATGTCCTTCCCTTCCTTCTTATAGCCGGGAATCAGCTTAGAGGCCTCGTTTTGCTTACTTTTCAGGCTCTCGGACTCGGCAATAAGCTCTCTTCTCTTCTTGTCCAGGCCAAGAAACTCCGTAAGATCCACTTTGGAGTGTCTTTTTTCAAGTGCTTTGATCAAAATGTCCGGATTCGCCCGGATCGCCTTAATGTCTAACATAATCTTACTTCCTTTCAAGCAGATTCTATGTATTTTTCCGCCCTATCCGATCACTTTCGTGACCTTGCTCCGGGCAATTGCTTCCTTTTCCTCGTTGGACAACGGATAATCGCTTACCCCTTCCTCAACTTTCTTCACATACAGATTCATGCCGCTGCGGTACATCAGCGCCGTCAATACCAGGCCGTCCTTCTTCGCGTTGGTCAATCCCACGGAATAACTTCCGCGGCCCTCGTCCTTGTCAGAAGCAAAATATCTGACGACGTTGACCATATCCAGGCAATTCTCCTGTTTTTTCTCCAGTTCGTCGACCTTGGCGGTCAATCCGTCCAGAACTTCCTGCTGTTCCAGCGTAACGTCGGTAATTCTGGGATGATTCAGCGTATTTCGCGTCCTGTTGAGGTCTTCCTGGAGCTGTTTGACCGTCTTTTCAGATCTCGACAGCCTTTTTCCTAATATTATAATAAGGATAAGGCTTACCGCGAACAGCAGTATGCATATGGCCCCAATTATAATCAGCAGCTCCTTGTCCATACAAAAAACCTCAATGTTTCACGTGAAACATTATCAATTCGTTCCGAGCAGATATTCGAGTATTCTTTCTCTTTCGTCTTTGGAATAATACTCGATAACTATCTTTCCGCGGCCTTTATTATCGTCAAACTTGACTTTTGTGCCCAGTGCGTTGCGCAATCTGCCCTGCATTACCTCTATTTCGCGCCTTTCGGCTATCTCTTCTTTGGTTTCAGCCTCATCGTCCGGTTCTTTGGCTTCGGCGGCTCCTGCGGCAAGTTTTTTCACGTATGCTTCTACCTGGCGCGCCGTCAAGCCCTTTTCTGCCACGATCTTTGCCACTTTTACCTGCATATCGCCTGGTACGGAAAGCAGCGGCCGCGCCTGTCCTGCGGTAATTTTACCTTCAATGAGCATCTGTTTAACTTCATCCGCCAGATTCAGCAACCTCATTCTGTTGGCGATCTCGCTGCGGCTCTTTTTTCCAACGATCCCGGCCAGTTCTTCCTGCGTAAGCTTGTAATCAACGGTCAATTGACGGTAAGCCTCGGCTTCCTCGATGGGATTCAGATCTTCTCTCTGTATATTTTCGATCAACGCCAGTTCGTGGATCTGCCGGTCGTTGGCGTCCCGAATGATCACCTGAACTTTCTTTAATCCGGCTAGCCTGGCAGCTCTCCAGCGGCGCTCGCCGGCAATTATCCTGTACGAACTGCCTTCCTGGCGAACTATTATAGGCTGTATCATGCCGTGTATTTTAATAGATTCCGCCAGATCTTCCAGCTTTTCCTGGTCGAAATTCTTCCTTGGCTGGTCTCCGGACGGTTCCACGCGCATTATATCGACTTCGGTGATCCCCGGATTTATCGTATTTTCTTCCATCAACGCGCTTAAGCCTTTTCCCAGAGCGCTGCGTTTCGCCGTTGCCATAATAGATCCTCCTGATTATAGTATTATCTTTCCGAAACTCTGATAAACTCCTGAGCAAGCTGCAGATACGCTATGGCGCCCTTGGAATTGATATCATATTGAACGATCGGCAGCCCGTAGCTGGGCGCCTCCGAGAGTTTGACGTTGCGCGGTATCAAAGTCTGGTAGACTCTGTCCGAGAAATGCTTTCTGACCTCCTCGGCAACTTCCATCGACAGATTCGTGCGTGAATCGAACATCGTCAGCACGACGCCTTCCACGGCCAGCGCAGGATTTAACCGTCTCTGTACGATCTTTATGGTCTCCATCAATTGAGAAAGGCCTTCCAGAGCGAAATACTCGCACTGTATGGGCACGAGCACGGTGTTGGCGGCGGTAAGGGCGTTCAGCGTCAGGAGCCCCAGCGACGGAGGACAGTCGATCATTATGTAATCGAAGTCGCCCGAGACTTTCTCCAGCGCGTCGGCCAGCCTTGTCTCCCTGGAGATCTGGCTCACCAGCTCCACTTCGGCTCCCACGAGATTCATGCTGGCAGGACAGAGGAACAGATTGGTCTGCACCGTAGGCAGCATAACGTCCTTGACGGGGGAGTCGTTGATGATCATATCGTAGGACGAAAGGGAAGGGGAGCGCTTGTCGATACCAAGACCCGTGGTAGAGTTGCCCTGGGGATCCAGGTCGATCAGCAGCGTCTTTTTGTTGTAGTAGGCGAGACACGCACTTAGATTAATAGCGGTAGTAGTCTTGCCCACGCCGCCTTTCTGATTTGCAATCGCCACAATTTTAGCCATAGTCATCGCCTCACTAGAGAAAATGCAGTGTTAGTATACACTATTTTGATAAAATAGACAACTTTTTATGAAACAAATATCCGCAATTTTTTTGTTTCACGTGAAACAAAACGAGTGGCATATATTACATCCCACCCGTTTTATTTCGAGCAAATACTGCAAAATTTATAATTCTTGCTATTTTCAGATTAAATATCCAAGTTTTCCGCAAATTTAGCGTTTTCGTGTATGAACTCGCGTCTGGGCTCTACGTTGTCGCCCATAAGATCGGAGAATATCTCGTTGGCCTCGGCGGCGTTCTGGATATTGACCCGGAGTATTGTCCTGGTCTCGGGATTCATAGTGGTGTCCCACAGCTCAGCGGGGCTCATTTCACCAAGACCTTTGAATCGCTGTATGACGATGTTCTTGTCCCGGCGGGTCCAGCCTTTTTCGTTGATCTTCTTGTCCAGCTCCGAATCGTCAAGGGCGTAGAAGAATTCCTTGCCCTTTGCGCATTTGTACAGAGGCGGCTGGGCCAGATAAAGGTATCCGTGCTCGATCAGAGGCCTCATATACCTGAAGAAGAAGGTCATAAGCAGCATTCTGATATGCGATCCGTCCACGTCGGCATCGGCCATTATTATTATTTTATGGTAGCGCAGCTTTGTATGGTCGAAATCCGTGCCGATATTAGCGCCCAGCGCCATTATTACCGGCAGAAGCTTGTCGTTGTTGTAGACTTTATCGATCCTGGACTTCTCCACGTTCAGCATCTTGCCCCACAGCGCCAGTATGGCCTGGTATTCTCTGTTCCGGCCTACTTTTGCGGAACCGCCTGCGGAATCTCCCTCTACCAGGAACAGTTCGCAGAGCGCCGGATCTCTTTCCGTACAGTCAGCCAGCTTTCCGGGAAGGGAAGTGGAATCCAGCGCTGACTTGCGCCTGGTAAGCTCTCTGGCCTTCTTGGCGGCTTCTCTGGCTCTGGCGGCGGTGAGGCACTTTTCCAGCACCATCTTGGAGACCTGGGGATTTTCCTCCAGGAACTGCTCCAGTTTGTCGCCCACGACGGTCTCCACAAGGGTCCTGATGTCGCTGTTGCCCAGTTTTTCCTTCGTCTGGCCCTCGAACTGAGGATTCTCCAGCTTAACGGAAACGATGGCGGTAAGGCCTTCGCGAACGTCCTCGCCGGCGAGGTTCTTGTCCGAATCCTTTAAAAGATTGTACTTTCTGGCGTAATCGTTGAATACCTTGGTGAGCGCGGCTCTGTAGCCGGTCAGGTGGGTGCCGCCTTCATGGTTGATGATATTGTTCGCGTAGCAGTAGATGTTTTCCACGTAGGAATCGTTGTACTGCATGGCCACTTCCACGATGGACGTGTCTTTTTTACCCGTAATGTAGATAGGGGAGGGGTGCAGCACGTTTTCTTTTCTGTTAAGGTATTCCACGTAGGAAATGATGCCCCCCTCGTAGTGGAGCGTCTCGGAAACGGGCGATTCGCCCCGGTTATCGTTGATAATTATCTTAACGCCTCTGTTGAGGAAGGCCATCTCGCGGAAACGCACCAGCAGCGTGTTGTAGTCGAACACCAGCTCTTCGAAGATCTGGTAGTCGGGCTTGAACGTAGTGGTGGTGCCGTGGGCGTCGGTATCTCCGATTATCTTAAGAGGGCAGCAGGTCTTGCCCCGCTCGTAGCGCTGGTAGTATACGTGGCCGTCCCTGGAGACTTCCACTTCAAGGAATTCGGACAATGCGTTGACGACAGACGCGCCTACGCCGTGAAGACCGCCGGACACGGTGTATCCTCCGCCGCCGAATTTGCCGCCGGCGTGAAGCACGGTGTGGACAACTTCGACGGTGGGTATGCCCATCTGGGCGTGGATGCCCACGGGGATGCCGGCGCCGTTGTCCGAAACGGTGACGGAATTATCGCTGTTCAGCGTAACTATAATGGTGTCGCAGCGTCCCGCCAGCGCTTCGTCGACGGAGTTGTCCACTATCTCGTAAACGAGGTGGTGGAGACCCCTGGCGGAAGTGCTGCCGATATACATTCCGGGGCGTTTGCGCACCGCTTCGAGGCCCTCGAGGACCTGAATGTCGTTCTCGTCGTAAACGTGATCCGTGTTCTGGGCGATAGATTTTTCTATTTCGTACTCTTCTTCCTGAGCTTCGAGAATCTCGCTCTCCTGATCCTTAAAACCGGTGGTCTCAGCCATTGATCTTCCTCTTTTCCTGGTTATGAACGTATCTTTTGTACAGCGTGGCGGTGGAGACGGGGGAGATGTACACCCGGCTCACGCCTTCGGTATCCGCAAGTATGAACGATTTGGGCATCTCGCCGCGGTTAACGGCGTTCACGGTAAATCCTTCCTCCTGTGAGATATGAAGAAATTCACCGGTAGTTTTCATCGTAGTGGTCACTTCGAGATCGAATATACCGACAACGTCTTTTTCGAGTATGCAGCTGTCGTCTCCGATGTGCAGATACACAAAAACCCCTCAGATTTTGTTTTTAAGGCATTTTTACTCTTTTATGTATAGGTTATGCCGGAAAACGGCATCCCCGCCTTACAGGGAAAATTATAGCACTTTTTGAAAGTTTTATCAACTGATGCGGCCTGATTTTACAAAAAAGATTTTGGCGCTGCGGCGTACTTCGGGAGGCAGTTCGGAGAGGTTCGCGGTGGTTATGAGAGTCTGAAATCCGCCTGCGGAATCCAGGAGCAGGGAGCTCCTTCCTTCGTCCAGTTCCGAGAACACGTCATCGAGCAAAAGTACCGGCCTTCTGCCGGTGCGGCGGTAGAGAAGTTCGGTCTCGGCAAGCTTTATCGACAGGACCGCGGTCCTTTTCTGGCCCTGGGATCCGAACCGTTTGAGATCGGTGCCGTTGAGGAATATGAGCAGGTCGTCGTACTGGGGGCCGTAAAGGGAATGGCCCCGCTCGATCTCTTTGGACCTGCGGGAATTCAGAAGCAGCAGGAAGTCTTTTTTTATGGTCTCGGCGGTGACCGTTTCAGCCGAAGCGGCATCGGCGCCTGTTTCCCGGAGGCCTTCCGCTCCGGGCTCCGTTCCGTCCTCGTTACCGGTTCCGGTCTCATGGTCGTTTTCTTCCGGAAACGTATAGAAATTGGAATAATATTTAAAGGACAACGCCTCTCCCCGGGATATCGACAGATTCTTTTCGGCGGCGTATTTTTCCAGCTCCCGGCTGAATACCCAGCGGCGGAAAGTGATCCTCGACCCGGTATCCGCCGCCTGTTCGTTGTACACGTCAAGCAGTTCCCGGGCGCCCTGTCCCATCCTGTCGTAATCTCTAAGGAGCGCGTTTTTCTGTGAAACTGTCTTTAAATACTGCTGGAGGTCGAAATAGTGGTCGGGAGACAGCTGGGAGATCACGATGTCCAGCAGTTTTCTCCGCACCGACGGCCCTTCGTTGACGATCTCCAGGTCTTCGGGGGAGAAGATGACGGAAAGGAGATTGCCCATCAGATGGCCCAGCTTCCGGAGGTAGAGGCCGTTGACCCGGACGGATTTCTCGCCGTAATTGCCCCCGGCGCCGGAATTTCCGGAAGGGGAGGTGTTTTTATACGAGATCCGGATGTCGTCGGTGACGTCGTCGCCTATGGAGAGGCCGATCTGAAAGGCGTCACTGCCGTTTCTGACCAGATCCGCGTCTTTGCCGTACCTGAAGGACCGGCCGATGGCGCAGAAAAAAACCGCCTCTAAAATGTTCGTCTTGCCCTGACCGTTATTTCCGCAGAAGACGTTGAACCCGTCCTTAAGACCGATATCCAGCGCCTCATAATTACGGAAATCTTTGAGGATTATTCTGTCTACAAACATATATCAGCGGTTTTTATTATATATTTTTGTTAAATTTTTATATTATTCAGCAAAAATTTTACAATTTATAACTTTGCCCTTTTCCTTATATTTATTTAGTCCTTATGGGCATAACCAGATAAGTGAAGGACGTGTCGCTCTCGCCGGTGATGATGCAGGGGCTCACGGGGGAGGACAGGGACAACACGATCTTTTCGTCGGTGATGACTCTCAGCGTCTCGATAAGATTCTTGGCGCTGAATCCGATGGTCAATTCTTCTCCGGATATCTGGGCGTTTATCTCTTCTTTCACGGCGCCGATCTCGGTGGTCACCGATACAGTAATTATCTCGCCGGAGGAGAACGCGAGAGAGATGGGGAAGCGCTTTTCGTCGTTTATCACCAGAGCTGCGCGCTCCAGAGCGTTCAGAAGCTGCTTCGTCTCCACGGTGACGGAAGTCTTGAAATCTCTCGGGATCATTCTGCGGTAGTCGATATAGTCGCCTTTATAGAGCTTCGACACCATCCTGAACGTGTCGGTATAGAACATGATCTGGTTTTCATTGACGCAGAATTTAACTGTCTCGTCGGTAGGTTTTACGGATTTGACAAGTTCGTTCAATATCTTGGTGGGAACGATAACGCCGTATTCGTTGGATTCGGAGAGATTGGCCACTTTCAGCGCCAGGCGGTATCCGTCAATTGCAACGCAGCGCATCTCGGTGTCGTGCTGCTCCATGAACACGCCCTGGAGGATTATGCGCTTGTCCTCGATGCTGGCGGCGAAGGATGTCTCTCTGATCATCGACTGGAGCAGATCGGCCTTCAGCTCGATGGCTTTATCCGTATTAAGGAAGGAGACCGGAGGATAGTTCTCGGGAGCGATGGTCTTGATTTTGTAGCTGGCCTTGCCGCTGGTAATGAGGAGGATGCTGCCGGAATTGTCAGTCTCAAGAGAAACGTAAACGTCGGGGAGTTTGCGGATGATGTCTCCGAAAGTTTTTGAATTGACCACGATGCTGCCTATCTCTTCGATTATTCCGGGAACTTCGTAAACGATGCCGAAATCGTTGTCGTTTCCGGTGAGCCTGACTTCCTCTCCCACCTCGATAAGGATGCCTTCAAGAATGCTTATGGTGGATTTTGAAGGAACGGCTTTCTGTACGATATTAAGTCCTTCGATAAGGTTATCTCTGTTGCAGGTCAGTTTCATTTTTTTCTCCTCCGGCGCTTATTTTTCTTTTATTAATTGTTATGTTAGTAGTAATAGTAGTAGGAGCTGTGGATTATGTGGAAAAGCGGCTTGCCGCCACATTTTTCAATGCTTTTTCCATGTTGAAAAAGCTGTTGAAACTGCTCGTACGTTTTCCACAGTTTCCACAGGCCGTTGAACGTAAAAAGTTTTCCACACTTGTTTTTCCACTTTTCAACAGGTGAACTGTGGAAAAATCAGCGGTCGCGGCGCAGTGTTATTTGCGTTTTCCGGTCAGGCCTGGGCTTTTACGGAGTTTGCGATGGGGCTTCCGCTGCTGATAAACTTCTTAAGTTCATCTACCGTCTTCTGCAGTTCGCTGTTGACCTCGATATGGTTAGATATCTGTTCAACGGCGTACATTACAGTCGAGTGGTCTTTTCCGTTGAACGCCTTTCCTATGTTGGGGAATGACATATCCAGCAGTGTCCTGCAGAGATACATGGCGATCTGTCTGGGGAAGACCAGCTCTTTATTTCGTTTTTTTGATAACAGATCTTCTACGCTTATACCGAAAAATCTTGATACCGAGTCAATTATAACACCCTCGGTGAGTTCATGCAAATTATCGTCGGATATATGTTTTAACGCTTCTTTGGCGAGGTTCAGGTCGATCTCCTGGCCCTGGTGGAGCGCCATTGACAGATGGTTGATGACGCCTTCCAGCTCGCGGATGTTGTCGCCGGTGTAGGAAGCGATGTAGTCCAGGATCTCGTTGTCCACGTCGATGGCTTTTTCTTCGGCCTTTCTGTTGAGGATGGCGACTTTGGTCTCGTAGTCCGGCGCCTGAACGTCCGCGATGAGGCCCCAGGCGAACCTGGTCCTGAGCCGCTCTTCGAGAATCTCGATCTTGCTCAGAGGGCTGTCGCAGGAGATGACGATCTGATGCTTGGCGTCGTACAGAGCGTTGAAGGTGTAGAAGAATTCTTCCTGGGTACGTTCCATCTTGGACAGGAACTGTATGTCGTCAACGAGCAGCACGTCGATGTTTCTGTATTTGTTCCGGAACTCCTCGTTGGTCTTGTGCGTGATGGCGTCAACGAATTCATTGGTGAACGTTTCGGAGGTCACGTACAATACTTTTTTCGTGGGATCGTTTTCGAGTATCTTGTTTCCGATGGCGTGCATAAGGTGGGTCTTTCCGAGGCCGGACTGGCCGTAGATGAAAAACGGATTGTACGCGGTGCCGGGAGATTCGGAGATGGCGATGGC
Source organism: Clostridia bacterium (assembly GCA_016287565.1). Lineage (GTDB taxonomy): Bacteria > Bacillota > Clostridia > UBA1212 > UBA1255 > UBA1255. The sequence goes on along the minus strand of JAEFAM010000001.1, from coordinate 44,590 downwards.
AGCTGCGCAGGCCATGCGGTTGTTGTTGCCCACGATGAACGAATCGAAGGTATACTGCTTGTTCAGATGTGAGTCGAAATTGACCGATTTGGTCTTTTCGGAGCGCACTTTGCTGTACTTTTCCTTCTCGTAGAACTGAAGGGAAAGGTAGCTCTTCGTGCATTCCATCAAAACGTTCTTTATGGCGGCAAAATACTTTTTCTCGATCTGCTGGATGTAAAACTCGCTGGGCACGGTGAGATAAGCTACGCCGCCGTAGATATCTTCAAGGTTTATGGGCTCTATAAATGAATCGAATTCAATGGGCGAGATCTGGTTTTTCAGCTCTTCAAGGCACTTCTTCCAGATAGAACTGAGGTGCTCGTCGGTGTAACTCGGGGCAGTCATTGCGGCCAAGTCCTTTCGTGTAATTTTAAGCGCACTCTTTCATCCGGAAAACAGAGACTGCCTCGGAAGCTTTATCATTTGAAAAATTAGTCTTAAGTGTGATATATATGTCGTCGGCGCTCCGAAAGAAGACCGCGAAAGCACTAAAAACTGTTACGCCCGTAATATAGCAGAAGAAAAAAACTGTTTGCAACAAATATATTTTTTGAATTTTTGACAAAAAACAGCAAAAAATACAGTTATCCACAAGGGGTAGTTATTGCCTGTGGATAACTCCCCAATATATAGGAAGAGATTTTTTTAGATTTTTTCGAGATTTTTAAAGGTTTTTAGATTTGGAAAGCGTCTCTTGCTTCAATGAAAACGACAGACCGGGGAATCACAGTTAACGTTGGTGAAGTCATACTCCAACTTTACTATATCACCCCATAATGCCTCGGCTTTACTATTCAACCTTGGCGCGCGCCGGCATTGCCGTTTTGTTGCCCGTTTCGGAGGTTTTAAAAAATGAGAGTTAAGTAAAACGGCCGTTTTTTTGCGGTTTTACTTACATTGTTGCTCATTTGACCCGTCCGGCTCTGTCTCTGGATCGAAATTGTTTGTTATGTTGGGCAAGACAGTTGGATCGATTAGTTAAGAATCTTGATGGCAGTCGGGTAGCCTTCACGAAATTGCTCTTTATCCAGAAGGTACGACAATGTTCATAAAACAGTGTTGACAGTCCCAAATTAACGACCTGAAGAAATGAGCGATAGTTTCAAACGGGCAGAGCAAAGTTAAGTAAAAGCGGGGTAAAAAAGGTGATTTTACTTAACTTTCGTTTTTTTTATACGCCGAGACAGAACCAGCCGGCTCAAATGAGAAAACTCAGCAAAAAAATCTATGATATCAGCAACTTTTTTAATAAGAAGAATAATCGAAGCTTCTCAAAGTTGATCACAATGCAGATCCTGCCGCGAGAGCAGCTTCAGTATGCTGCAAGGGAATAAAAAAAGCATGTTTTTTCCTGCCTTGAAATCCGGCCGCTTTTATGATAGACTTACCGGAGCGACAGAATATCGCCTTACTAAAGATTAAGAGAAAGGATGCTGCAGTTGAAGTCGAAAAAAATAGAATTGTTCATATGCATTTCCTGCGGCATTGTAGTTATCGGCTTTATTCTTATTTACAACGACCCCGCCGCGCTTTTCAGATCTCTTATGACGCTTAATCCCTGGTGGCTTCTGGGGGCGGTTTTATGCATGGCAATGTTCTGGCTCAGCGAGACCTGCGCGCTGCACGTGCTTTTAAGGCGGTTCTACGGGAAAGAGCCTTTCATCGACAGTTTGAGCGCCAATATGGGCGGTCAATATTTTTCGGCCATTACGCCGTTCTCTACCGGCGGTCAACCTTTCCAGGTGTATTATCTATCTAAGAAGGGCAGGGACGTGGGCGTCACCGCCAGCGCGCTGCTGATCAAATTTCTGATATACCAGACGGCGCTCGTGCTGTTGTCCACCGTTCTTCTCATAGTGAAGTGGGACTTTTTCCGGCGCACGGTGCCGAATTTCATCTGGCTCGTGGTCGTCGGATACGTTGTCAACCTCAGCGTGCTCGTCATAATGACCGTCATCGGCAGGTTCAAAGGCATCGCGGATCATATCTGCCGGCTGCTCATCAGGATCGGGGCGAAGCTCAAGATAGTTAAAAACAAAGAGGAGACGCTGGCCGCAGCGGAAGAAAGTCTTGCCCATTTTCACGATACTTTCGGGAAAATGTTTAAAAATCTTCCCACGGTGATATTGTGCTTTATATTTTCAACGCTCCAGCTGCTGTTCTATTTTTCCGTGTCTTATTTCGTTTACAGGGCTTTCGGCTTGAACGAAGTGGGTCTCGTGACTATAATAGGGGCACAGGGGTTTGTTATGATGGTGTCGTCGTTCGTTCCCATTCCGGGCGCCGGTGTCGGAGCGGAGGCGTCGTTCAGTCTGTTCTTCAGCAGCTTTTATCCGGAGGAGGGACAGCTGGCGCTTGCGGTGATACTCTGGAGATTCATCAGCTTCTATCTGACGATAATCGTGGGTGTGTTTTTCGCCATGAGGATCGGCAAGGCGAAGAAGGAGAGCCGGATCAGGAAGCTCAGGAAAAAGGCCGAGGAAGCCGAAACGGTCGAAGAGGCCGAAGAAGCCGAAGTTGTCGAGGGACCCGAAACGGTCGAAGAGATCGTCGCGGTCGACACGGTCGGCGAGGGCAACGAAATCGACGTGACAGACGAGACCGGCGAAATTACTGAAATTACCGAAATTGACGAAGCGTACGAAACGGCCGGGGCGGAATCGACCGACGGCGGAAATGCGGGGGATGATATTGAAAATAGGCCTGTTTAACGACTCGTTTCCGCCTACCATTGACGGAGTAGCGAATACGATGATCAACTACGCCAGGATCCTGCACGAGATGGGTGACGAGGTCACCGTTGTCACGCCAAAATATCCCGGCGTTGTGGACGATTATCCTTTCGAGGTCTACAGATATACGTCCCTGAAGTTCGGCGGAGACATGCCTTACCGGGTGGGAAATCCCTTTTCGCCTTATTCCATACATAATATTGCAAAGAAAAACTTCGACCTGATACACGTGCATTCTCCCTTTGCGTCTTCCGTCATCGCGGACCTGGTCATTTCGCATTCGGAATCGAAGCCTCCGCTGGTGGTGACGTACCATACCAAATTCGACCTGGACATCAAACGGTTCGTGCAGAAGAAGCTTTCAAGGAAGATCAGCACCGATTTCGTGCTTAGAAACGTGAAAAAAGCGGACGAGGTGTGGATCGTTTCCAACGGTACTTTAGAGAGCCTTCACACCATAGGATATTACGGAGACACGCTGATAATGCCCAACGGCACGGATTTTCCGAAGGGAAAGGTCTCCGACGAGGAGATCCGGGCAATCGATGCGGAATACGGCACGGCGGACTGCCCGCTGGTATTCATGTATTGCGGCAGAATGATGTGGTACAAGAACCTGAAGCTGACGATCGACGCGCTCAGGATCCTGGCCGACGAAGGCGTTGACTTTAAAATGTTTTTCGTGGGAGACGGTCCGGACTGCCCGGAGATCGAAGCGTACGCAGCGGAGATCGGGCTGGGAGACAGGACCATATTTACCGGCAAGGTCACCGAAAGGGAGAAGGTAAGGGCCTTTTTCAGCCGCGCGGATCTGTTCCTGTTCTCATCGACCTACGATACTTCCGGCCTGGTGGTGAAAGAAGCCGCCGCCTGCGCCTGCCCTTCGGCGCTCATCGGCGGAAGCTGCGCCGCGGAAGACGTGGTGGACGGAGTCTCGGGGCTTCTGGCGTCGGAAGAAACGGCTGAAAGTTTTGCGAAGATACTGCTCGAAGCGTCGTCAAGGCCCGAGTGGCTGAAGGAGCTGGGCGCCAGGGCGCAGGAGCTCCTATACCTTTCCTGGGAAGAGTCAATACGCAGCGCCAGAAGGCGTTACGAAGTTGTCATCCGCCGCAAGGCCGAAGAGCGCAGGCTTAAAAAAGAGAAGTCCGGCAGGAGCGGCGCGGAAGAGAAGAACGCGGAAGAGAAAAGCGTTGACGGCGGAAACGACGGCGGCGTCGAAGACGGCGCGGACGGCCGCAGAGAAGACGATCGTACGGAAGAGAAATGAAAGTTCTCCTTTATACCGAATTTGAAAAACTGTCCTCGAAATCAGGGCTCGGCAAGGCGATACAGCATCAGATCCGGGCGCTGGAGGACAACGGCGTCGAGTACACCAGGTCGTTCAAAGACCCCCATGATATAATCCACCTGAATCATTACGGGCTCAGGTCCTATTTCCGCGCGAAAAAAGAGCGGAAAAAGGGCGTTAAGGTGGTTTATCACGCACATTCCACCGAAGAAGACTTCAGAAATTCGTTTATATTATCAAATCTGATCGCGCCGCTGTTTAAAAAATGGATATGCAAATGCTATTCGCTGGGGGATGCCATCATCACGCCCACGCCTTATTCCAAGCGGCTGCTGGAGGGGTACGGGCTCAAAAACATTACGGCGCTGTCCAACGGCATCGACCTGTCGTTTTTCGGTCCGGACAAGGCCGCCGGCGCCGAATTCAGGGAAAAATACGGTTTTTCTCCGGATGACAAGGTGGTCGTGGGCATCGGGCTTTTCCTCGAGCGCAAGGGCATACTCGATTTCGTCGATATGGCGAAGCAGCTGCCTCAATACAAATTCATCTGGTTCGGCTATACGAACCTGGCGATCGTGCCCCGGAAGATCAGAAAAGCGGTCAGGACGAAGCTGCCGAACCTTCAGTTCCCGGGATACGTTGAACCGGCGGGGATAAAGGCGGCAATGAACGGCGCGGATCTTTACTGGTTTCCCACTCACGAGGAGACGGAGGGGATCCCGGCAATGGAGGCCTGCGCCTGCGGCGTCCCTGCGCTGGTCCGGAACATTCCCGTCTTCGAGGGCTGGCTGGAGGACGGCGTCAACGTCTATATGGCGGACTCGCAGGAAGGGTTTAAGGAGCGGATCTGCGGCATCATCGAAGGCAGGCTGCCTGCGTTGACGGAGGCGGGGTTCGAAGTGGCCAGGTCGAGAGAGATCGGCAAGGTCGGGCGGGAACTTATTGACGTTTACCGGCGCGTGCTGGGGGAGGATGCTCCCGGCGGGGCAGAATGAGCAGGCGGCCGGAGTGTTGCCGCGGAACGATCCGGAAAAAATCCGGTTTGACATTGTCAAAAATTAATGTTAGAATCTAATTTGCTTTATTTTGCGCCGCTAAGAAACGGCCGGAAAAAGCATGGAAATACGAAAGCAGGGGGTGTCAGATATGATCAGACCTTTTCAACCCAAGACCAGACAGAGAAAAAAGGTTCACGGCTTCAGATCCAGAATGAGCACTGCCAACGGCAGAAAAGTACTCAGAAGAAGACGTCTGAAGGGCAGAAAAGTCCTTTCCGCATAATATAAATGCACAGGCAGGGGCTTCGAGGCGCCCAGGCGCCCGGGTTCCCGGCCGGAGACGACAAATGACTGTCACACTCAAGCAAAACAGAGACTTCCAGAGAGCTTATAAAAAGGGAAAATACAAGGCAGGGCGGTTTCTCGTGGTCTACGCCGTTCCGGACCGGCAGGGGAAGAGCCTTTTCGGCATCTCCGTCGGCAGGAAATTCGGCAACAGCGTTCAGCGCAACCGCATCAAGAGACTTATCAGAGAAAGTTACCGCGGGATACGGCCTTCGCTTAAGCAGGGTTTCGATATCGTATTTATGGTCAGAAACGGAAAAAAGACAGCCCCTGCAAACAACAGGAAGTTTAAAGCAGAATACGTCCCTTCTTTTAAAGAGATCGATCACGAAGTCCGGCTGCTGCTTGACAAGCTGAAATTATTATGCTGAAAAAGGTCTTTATTGCGCCGATAAAAGCGTATAAGAAGTATATTTCTCCTTTGAAAAAGCCCTGCTGCAGGTTCTATCCGTCCTGCAGTACCTACGCTATTGAAGCGATAGAGAAACACGGTGTCATTAAAGGCGGCGGGCTTGCCGTATACCGTATTCTCAGGTGCAATCCCTTTTCGGCCGGCGGCGTGGATCATGTGCCTTAGAAAGCGACTTTTACCGTATGTTTGAATTTATAGCGAAGCCCTTCGGGGTCATAATGGAGTTTATTTACAATAATCTGGCATTCCAGAACTACGGGCTTGCCATTATTGTGTTTACTCTTTTTGTGAAGATCCTGCTGCTTCCACTGAACGTCAAGCAGCAGAGAAGCATGGCCAGGCAGCAGGCGCTGGCGCCGGAGCTGGAGGCCATCAAAAACAAATACAACGGGGACAATAAAAAGATACAGGAAGAGCAGATGAATCTTTACTCCAAGTATAAGATCAATCCGTACAGCGGCTGCCTTCCCACGCTTCTCCAGTTCCCCATCATCATTGCGGTCTATACCATCATCAGAAGCCCTCTTTCCTATATCGCGAAACTTTCCAAAGCCACGATAACCGCGTTGTCGGACAAGGCGAAGGAGATCGCCGAGGCGGCTTCTCAGAAGGTGGGTTCGGACCAGATCAGCGTCAATACGTTTTTCCGCAACGGCTACGTGGAGCAGTTTACCGAGATCGCCAACTGCCAGCCTATCAATATGACCTTCCTCAAGATATTTGACCTGGGCCTCGTTCCCAGAGTGGATTTCTGGGCTTACGGCAGCGAGTGGAAAACGTATCTCCCGCTTTTACTCATTCCGCTGCTGGCGGTGGCTTCGTCCTATCTTCAGATGTGGATCACGAACCTCGTCAACAACGGGCCTAAAAAGAAGAAAGAAGACGGCTCCCAGCCCGGCATGCAGGGTCTCAACGGCGTTATGAAACTTATGCCGCTGATGACGCTGGTTATCGGTTTCATGGTTCCCGCCGGACTTGGATTTTACTGGATCGTCAGCAACGTTTTCGGTATTTTACAGACGGTCCTGATCAAAAAGCTGTTTACTATGAAGAAGAAGGAAGGAAGTGTCTGAAATGGCAAGATCCGTAGAAAAAAGCGCAAAAACCGTAGAAGAAGCGATCGAGCTGGCATTGGCCGAACTTGGGCTGGACCAGGAAGACGTTGACGTTGAGATAATCGACAGCGGGGCGAAGGCCGTGCTGGGCATCGTGGGAGGCAGAGACGCGGTCGTCCGCGTGACCGAAAGCGTTTCTCCGCTGCGCAGAGTTTCCGATTTCCTTGACACTCTGCTGGAAGCCAGCAAGGATTCCGACGACGCTGACGTTAAATTCTATATCCGCGAAGAAGAGGAAGACGGCGTTCCCGTGATCAAGGCGGACATCTCCGGCACCGACGTGGCCTATCTGATTGGCAAGCACGGCGACACGCTCTACGCCATTAATACTCTGGCCGGTATCGTGGCCAACAGAGATTCCGGCGATTACATCCGCGTTCAGATCGACGTGGCGGATTACCGCAAGCACAGAGAGCAGACGCTCATCAGCATGGCCAACAGGGCGGCTTCTAAAGTTGCCAAGTTCAAGAGGCCTGTCTCCATGGCTCCCATGCCCGCTTCCGAGCGCAGGATCATACATACGGCGCTTCAGTCCAACAGCCGGGTCATAACCGAGAGCGAAGGCGAAGAGCCCAACCGTTACGTTGTTGTAAAGCCGAAGCCTTACGTTAAAGTTTTCTGATTTCCGGAAGAACGGACGGAGAACGCAGGGACCGGCGCAGAACCGGAGTACGAACGACCGAGGGACAATGAACAGCGATACCATAGGCGCAATTTCCACGCCGCCCGGGAACGGCGGCATCGGGATCATCCGCGTGAGCGGGCCTGACGCGGTCAACGCGGTTGACGGGATTTTTGCATCTAAACGGAAAAACAGCGAGGATTATTGCATACGGACCGCACACGAGGTGGTCCGTATGTCTTCTTTTACCCTGAGGCACGGATATATTTTCGATCCCGGGGACGGCGCGGTCGACGGAAGCGGAACTGAGGGGGCGCCGGAAGCGCCGGAACTCGTCGACGAGTGCCTGGTCTCGGTGATGCGCGGCCCCAGGTCCTACACCGGCGAAGACGTGGTGGAGATCAACACCCACGGCGGCACCGCGGTGATGAAACGGGTGCTGGGGATACTGTTCCGGCGGGGAGTCCGTCCCGCGGAGCCCGGAGAATTTACCAAAAGGGCGTTCCTGAACGGGCGCATCGACCTTACTCAGGCCGAGGCGGTGGCGGAGCTCATCCAGGCCAGGACCGAGGAGAGCCGCAGGGCGGCAATGGATCAGATGTCCGGCGAGCTGGGGCGGCTGATCGATTCGATCTGTGTCCGGGTCAACGAGACTCTGGCGCGGCTGGAGGTCGCCATCGATTATCCCGAATACGACGAGGACGAACAGATCATAAACGAGGCCATAGAGTCGCTTTCTTCCGCGGGAGAGGCACTTCGGGAACTGGCTTCCACGTACGAAAAAGGCAGGATCGTCCGTGAAGGGCTCCGGGTGGCGATATCCGGCAGGCCCAACGCGGGTAAATCTTCGCTTTTGAACGGGCTGCTGGGGTTCGGAAGAGCCATCGTGACGGACATCCCGGGCACCACCAGGGACACGCTGGAGGAGTCCATGGACATATCCGGTTTTCCGGTGATATTGACCGACACCGCCGGGCTCAGGAACGCTTCCGACCCGGTGGAGAAGCTGGGCGTGGAGCGGGCGAGGTCTGAGTTGAGGCGCGCAGACGTGGTGGTGTTTTTAGCGGATCTTTCGGATAATATCGACGAAGATCTGGAACTTTACAGGGAAATTTCCGCCGAGACCGCTGGAAAATACGTTATTTTCGCGCTGAACAAGACGGATCTGACGGACGGGGCCTGTTTTGAGGCGCAAAAACGGAAAGTTTCTGAGTTTTTCGCTTCCGAAGAGGGGGAAAACGGCGAAAAAGTCGGAAAGCCTGGCGAAATATTGTACATTTCCGCCAAAAACGACGGTGCGAAGGTGATTTCGGACAAGATATCCGAATACCTGGTTGCCCACGGCGCCGGAAGCGGAGGGTCCATAATAACGGGAGAAAGGCACAAAAATCTGGTTGACCGGGCCGTTGCCGCCATCGAAAGGGCAATCGGTTCCGCGGCGGAGAAAAGGCCTCTGGACTTTATTGCCTACGACGTCTGGGAATGCGCCCAGGCCCTGGGAGAGATCACTGGCCGCAACGTTACGGACGAAGTGATCGATACGATATTCAGCAAATTCTGCCTGGGAAAATAACAAAATGGAGCAAAATTCAGTAGAAAGACGCTGTTTCGGCGAATATGACATAGCTGTGATCGGAGCGGGGCACGCGGGCTGCGAGGCTGCGCTGGCAGCTGCGCGTCTCGGGCGCAAGACCGTGGTCTTCGCGGTCACCCTTGACGGGATCGCCAACATGGCGTGCAACCCCAGCATCGGAGGGACCGCAAAGGGGCAGCTGGTGAGGGAGATCGACGCGCTGGGTGGCACCATGGGCAGAGCCGCGGACGCCACGGCCATACAGGTGCGCTTCCTTAACAGGGCGAAAGGCCCGGCCGTTTATTCGCCCAGAGCCCAGATCGACCGCCGTCAATACCAGATATATATGAAACACGAGCTGGAGACCACGCCGAATCTTGACCTTAAGCAGGGAGAGATAGTGGAGATCGTGTCCGAGACCGACGAAAATACGGGAAAGCCGCGGGTTTGCGGCGTTGTCACCCATCTCGGCGCGTTTTACAGGTGCAAATGCGTTGTCGCCTGCACCGGAACCTACCTGAAGGGCAAGGTCATCGTGGGTGAAAACGCCTACAGCAGCGGTCCCGACGGTCAATTTCCGGCCAACAGACTTTCCGAGAGCCTGAAAAAACTGGGCCATACCATTATCCGACTGAAGACCGGCACTCCGCCCAGGGTCAACGGCTTTACCATCGACTATTCGGGCATCGAGATCCAGGAGGGCGACGAGCCGCCTTTCACGTTCCAGTTCGATCCGGACCCGGAGAGCCTGGACCCCCGCGGCGTTGCGGGAGGCGGAAAGCAGATCCCCTGCTACCTTACCCACACCAACGCAGAGACCCACGCCATAATAAAGGCCAATCTGCATCGTTCGCCGCTGTTTAACGGCAGCATCGAGGGAGTGGGGCCCAGGTATTGCCCCTCTATAGAGGACAAAATAATGCGTTTTGCGGATAAAGAGAGGCATCAGATCTTCCTGGAGCCGCTGGGCCGCGAGACCGAGGAGGTATACCTTCAGGGCCTTTCTTCCAGTCTTCCGGAAGACGTCCAGCTGGATTTCGTCCATACCATTCCGGGGCTCGAAAATGTCTCCGTCATGCGTCCCGCGTACGCCATCGAATACGACGCCATCGACGCCAGGGAACTTAAGCTTTCTCTGGAGAGCAAACTGGCGGACGGGTTGTTCTGCGCCGGTCAGATCAACGGTTCTTCGGGTTACGAGGAAGCGGCCGGGCAGGGACTTATGGCCGGCATCAACGCGGCGCTCAAGCTGAAAGGCGAAGAGCCTCTGGTGCTTGACAGGAGCGAAGCCTACATCGGCGTGCTCATAGACGATCTGGTGACCCGGGGCACTAAAGAGCCCTACAGGATGATGACTTCCAGGGCGGAATACAGGCTTATTTTACGGCAGGACAATGCGGACGCGCGCCTTACAGAGAAGGGCCACAAAATCGGCCTGATTTCGGAAGACAGATACCGCCGTTTCGTGCTGCGTCAACAGCATATTCAGGCGGCGGTGGAGCTTCTGGGCCGCATCTATCTCTCTCCCGACGAGCGGGTCAACGGCTTTTTGCGGGGCATCGGCAGTTCGGAGATCTCCAGCGGCGTCTGCGCGGCAGATCTGCTCCGCAGGCCGGAGGTGACCTTCGCGAAATTGCGGGAAATATTGCCCGAAACGCCGGAAATTTCCGGCCTGAGCCCGGTGGAAGCGGAACAGGTGGAGATCGTCGTCAAGTACAGCGGTTACATACAGCGGGAACTTCTGCAGGTGGAGCAGTTCAAGAAGCGCGAAAAGCAGAAGATACCGGAGGACGTCGACTATAAAGACGTTCCCAGCATTTCCAACGAGGCGCGAGAGAAGCTTTCTAAGATAAGGCCAGGGTCCATCGGACAGGCCATGAGGATCACGGGCGTTTCTCCCGCGGACGTGGCTTCCCTGATGGTGTATCTCAGAAGATTCGAGGGCGGTAAAAATGAAGCTTGATATTATTTCCCGGGTAATATCACAAGAAATTTCCCGGGAAAACGCTGAAAAATTCCAGAAATATTTCGAAATACTCACCGAATGGAACAAAGTGATGAACCTGACGGCCATCACGGAACCTGACGACGTGGCTTTGAGGCATTTTGCCGACAGCCTGACGCTGCTCAGGTATATCGACAGGATCGCGGAAGAGGCGGACGGGGAAAAAGGCGAAGGGATATCGCTTATCGACGTGGGGACCGGCGCCGGTTTTCCGGGGATCCCGCTGAAGATAATGAGGCCGGAGATCAGATTGACCCTGCTCGATTCTCTGGAGAAAAGGATCGGTTTTCTGAACACGGTGGTCCGGGAGCTGGGGCTGGAGGACGTTGACACGGTGCATGCCCGGGCGGAGGACGCAGGCAGAAACGGACTGTACCGGGAGAAATACGACGTTGCCGTGGCAAGGGCCGTGGCGCCCATGAACGTTCTGGCGGAATATTGCCTGCCTTTCGTGAAAACGGGAGGAAGGTTCATTGCCATGAAGGGCCCCGCGGAGGAGAAATACGACAGGGCGCTCAGGCTGCTGGGAGGGGAGACGGAATGCGACGATCTTTTCCTGCTCGGACCCGGGGAAGATTCGCCAGAGCCTCTTCAAAGAAGGATAATATGCGTCAGAAAGGCCGCTCCCACGCCTGCCAGATATCCGAGGCGACCCGGAACGCCTTCGAAAGCGCCGCTTTGAGCGCAAAGACCGCTCTGCCGGACGCCCGACCGGCCACACCGCAGGACACACGAACGAAAATTTTTTAACACCGACCGCCCGGAAATTTTGAAATTTCCAACAAAGCGGCCGGTTTTGTTTGTTTTTTATAAAACGACGGCAGTAAAACGTCGAAAAACGTCGAAAAACGTCGAAATTTTCCGCTTCCAATTTCCGCCGAAACCGTGTATAAACGATTTCCCACGGCGTTCAGGGACAGGGAAAAACCGGCCCGAAAACGCCCTGGCGAAGATCATATCGTTCAGGAGGAGAGCATGAAAAAGGTTTTGGGAATCGCATGGCCGGGACCCGGGGAAACCGAAGCGGTACGGCCCGCAGAAGAGGCAGAGGGAGAGGAGAAGGAAAAGGAGAAAGAAAAGACGTCGCGGCTCAGAAAGAGCAGGAAAAGGCCCGGATCCGGGGACGAAAACCGGCTTCCCGGCAGCGGCGACGTTTCTGTGGTGAGGCTTTCGGTCAATTCCGTCAGGGCCGGTTGTCCGTCCGGCTGGCTTGAGACGGGCAAGAACTTCAAAGCCCTTATGAGGTCCGTGGAGGAGAACGGCGTCATCAATCCCATATGCGTTTACAGGACCAAAAACGGACAATACGAGATCGTTACCGGGCGGCGCAGGCTGGCGGCGGCGAAAAAGGCGGGACTTAAAGAGATACCGGCGGTGATCTGCGGGACGGACGACGACACCAGGGTGATCCTGAACTTTATGCGCGAAGCCGCGGGGAACCTGGATTTCTTCGAAGAAGCGGACAATTACAGGAGAGTGCTGGAAAGCGGAGAATATTCTCAAAAGGAGCTTGCCGCGGAGCTGGGCAAAAGCCAGGCGTACGTCTCTAACAAGATCAGGCTGCTCATGCTTTCTCCCGCTGTGAGAAGGAAAGTCACTGAACTTAATCTGTCCGAGCGTCACGCCAGGGAACTGGTGCGGCTTTACGACGACAAGATCCAGAAAATGGCCGCGGAAGTAATGGCCGAGCGGTACATGACCGTGACCGAGGCCGAAGAGTACGTCGACGCTATACTGTCGAGGACCAACCGGGAGCTGCAGCGGAACTTCAAAAGAGCCGCCAGGCTGTTCAAGACCCAGACGGGGGCATTCGTTGCCTCTAAAAACAAAGCCGCGGACAACGCCGAAAAGCTCCGGCAGCTGATCCGCGCCATCAGAGAGATCGTGGAGATCGCTAAAGAAGGAGGCCTGGTGATCCAGGCGGGACAACGCAAGACGGACGACGATATCGAACTTCTGATCAGGATCCCGAAGAAGGCGAACGAGGTCGATCTGCGCAGGAGCGAACTGCCGAGGCAGCAGACGGACGCCGCGGCATAGATCTTCAAAAACGCACCTAAATTGCCCGTAATCGAATTCGGACTTCAAAATCGACAGGGGGTCGGTTTTGAACGCCGAACGCCGGGAAAAGGCGGAAAACGGCATTATTTTCGATTTGACCCAAAAATTGTCCTCCTGGAAAGGCATTGGATGGCTTGAAAAACAGGCCCGGAAAGAGTATAATATTCGACGGAAATTTCCTACAAGGAGAGTCATTAAATGATCAAAGAAGAAGACAAAAATTCCGAGGCGTTCCGGGTAGAACACAGAGTGGTCCCGAGAGAGATCGAGAAGGAAATGAAACAGTCCTTCATCGAATATGCCATGAGCGTTATCGTCGACCGCGCGGTGCCCGACGTAAGAGACGGACTCAAGCCGGTCCACAGGCGTATCATCTACACCATGTTCGAAGAGGGGTACACGCCTGATAAAGCATACAGAAAATGCGCCACCACCGTCGGTGTGGTCATGGGTAAATACCACCCCCACGGTGACGCCGCCATATATGACGCGCTGGTCAGGCTGGCCCAGGATTTCTCCATGAGAGCCGTGCTGGTGGACGGAAACGGAAACTTCGGTTCCAGAGACAACGACCCTCCCGCGGCCATGCGTTACACGGAGGCGAGGCTTACCAAGATCGCTCTGGAAATGGTGGCGGACATCAACAAGAACACGGTAGATTTCAAGCCCAACTTCGACGAGCACGAAGAAGAGCCTGTGGTGCTGCCCTCCCGTTTCCCCAACCTGCTGGTCAACGGTTCTTCCGGCATCGCGGTCGGTATGGCCACCAACATTCCTCCCCATAACCTGGGCGAGGTCATCGACGGCGTGGTGGCGCTCATCGACGATCCCGACATCACGGTCGACGGACTGATGCAGTACATAAAAGGCCCCGACTTCCCAACTGCGGCAAACATTATGGGCAAACAGGGGATCAGAGAAGCGTACCTTACAGGTAAAGGCAGGATCGTTGTCCGGGCCCAGTGCGATATCGAGGAACTGCCCAACGGCAGGCAGCAGATAATCGTTTCCGAGCTGCCTTATATGGTCAACAACGCGAACCTGGTGGCCAGGATCGCCGAACTCGTCAAGGATAAAAGGGTCGACGCCATCAGCGGCCTTCGCGACGAGTACAGCAAGGCCGGCATCAGGATCGTCATCGAACTGAAGAAGGACGCCAACGCCAACGTGCTGCTGAACCAGCTGTACAAATATACCGAACTGGAGTCTGCATTCTGCGTGAACATGCTCACCTGCGTGCCCGGCGAGGACGGCGCCTATCAGCCGAAGGTGGTCAACCTTAAAGAGGCCCTGGAATACTACCTGGCGCACCAGGAATCGGTCGTCCGCAGGAGGACGCAGTTCGATCTGGACAAAGATCTTGACCGCGCGCACATACTGGAAGGCAGCCTTATTGCCCTGGACAACATCGACGAAGTCATCCGCATCATCCGCGAATCCCGCACGGAGCCCGAGGCCAAGCAGGGGCTCATGGAGCGGTTCGAATTCACCGAGAGGCAGGCGCAGTACATAGTAGATATGAGGCTGGGACGCCTGACCGGCATGGAGCGTGACAAGGTCCTTGAAGAATACAACGCCAAGCTCGAAGAGATCGCCTACTTCAGAAGCCTTCTGGAAGACGAGAAGAAACTTATGGGCGTGGTAAAAGACGAGATACTTGCCATCAAGGCGCAGTACGCGGACGAGAGACGTACCAAGATCCTGCCTTACGAGGGAGAGATCGATCTCGAGGATCTGATCAACGAGCACGATATCGCGGTGACGCTCACCCACCTGGGGTACATAAAAAGGACTTCCGCGGATACTTACAGGGCCCAGCACAGAGGCGGCAAGGGCATCGCGGGCGCGGGCACCAGAGAGGAAGATTTCGTGGAGCGGCTCATCATCACGTCGTCTCACGACACGCTCCTGTTCATCACGGACAAAGGCCGCATGTACTCTCTTAAAGGGTACGAGATACCCGACGCCGGCAGAACGGCCAAGGGCACCGCGGTGGTCAATCTGCTGCGGCTCACGGAAGGAGAAAAAGTTGCCTCCGTCATTGCCATCAGAAGCTTTGAAGACGCCAAATACCTGCTGTTCGGCACCAGGAACGGCGTGGTCAAAAAGACGTCTCTGTCGCTGTACGCCAACGTCAGGGCCGCGGGCATCATCGCCATCGACCTCAGGGACGACGACTCGCTGGTCAACGTCCGCCTGGCCGACGACGAGGACGTGCTGTTCGTGACGCGCAACGGCCTTGCCATCAGGTTCGGCCTCGACGACGTGAGGGAGACCGGAAGAGCTTCCATGGGCGTCCGCGGCATGATGCTCCGGGAGGGAGATTACGTCATCGGATTCGACCTCTGCCGCGAAGGCAAGACGCCGCTGCTCATCAGCGAATTCGGCTTCGGCAAACGCGGCAGCGTTGACGATTACAGGCGCCAGGCCAGAGG
The DNA here is from genome assembly GCA_016287565.1 of Clostridia bacterium. Lineage (GTDB taxonomy): Bacteria > Bacillota > Clostridia > UBA1212 > UBA1255 > UBA1255. The sequence continues at coordinate 28,962 of JAEFAM010000001.1, read as the reverse complement.
CGGCAAGGGTATCATCACTTATAAGATGTCGCCCAAGACCGGCCATCTCGTGGGCCTGCTGATGGTGGACGAGGACAACGACGTGATGATGATCACCAACAACGGCACCATCATTCGCGTGCACGCCAAGGACATCAGCATTTTCGGCCGCACCGCCAGAGGCGTTACGCTTATGAAGGCGTCTGAGGACAATTACATTGTTTCCTGCGCCGCTACCACCTACGACGAGGGTGAGGAAGTGGCCATTCCCGAGACCGTGGAAGGCGCCGAGGGAGATGCCGGAGACGTCGGAGACGCCATAGAGGGCGAGTTCGCCGAGGGCGCCGAGGACGAGATCCTTGACAATGAAGAGATCGACGACGCCGGAGACGCGGACGATGCCGCGGAAGACGGTGCGGATGAAGACGGTGCCGGAGAAAACGGCGAGAAGGAAACTGACGACTGACGGTTCGGAGATAGACGCGGATGTACGTTTGCGCGCTGGTAGGCGCCAGCGGCACGGGGAAAAGCCACCGGTCGCTGTGGGTCGCCAAAGAACACAATATCGAGTTCGTGATTGACGACGGCCTCCTGATAAAGGGAAATTCCGTCCTGGCGGGGAAATCCGCCAAGGCGGAAAAGACCAGGGTGGCCGCCATCAAGACGGCGGTATTGACCGAAGACGCCCACGCGTTCGAGCTCAGGAGCGCTCTTAAGGAGAACAACGCCCGGAGCGTGCTTATCCTGGGCACTTCCGACGCCATGGTGCAGAAGATCGCCGCCCGGCTGGGGCTGGGGGAGATCGACGAGACCATATATATCCAGGACATTTCCAGCCCCTATGAGATACAGCAGGCGCTGAACACCCGCCGGATGGAAGGCAAGCACGTCATCCCGGTGCCTACGATGGAACTTAAGAAGGACTTTTCCGGCGTCATGCTGGATCCGCTCAACATTCTTCGCAGGAGAGGCGCGGGCAGCTTCGAGACCATGGGGGAGAAGTCCGTTATCCGGCCAACTTACAGCTATCTGGGCAAGTTCACCATATCGGACTATACGATCTATCAATTGGCCGAACACGCTGCGAAGAAGAACGAGGCGGTTGCCCGGATAACCCGGTTCCGGGCGGACAAGGCGGAGGACGGCATCCGGGTTGAGATGGACATTGTCCTGTTTTACGGATACAGGATACCGGAAGTGTTTTCGGGCCTGCGGAAGGAGATCGCGGAGGAGATCGAAAAATACACCTCCCTGAACTCCGTTTCCGTGGTATTGACCGCCAAGAACATCACCAAGAGAAAGGCCGAGGGAGAGGCCCCGGAGCCTGCGGGAGCCGTTAAGGAGGCAAAATAAATGCAGGATACCATATATACGATACCCGTTACCGAGGCGTACGAAACGCCGTGCGAGTGTCCCTTATGCGCGCTGGAGGCCCGTTTTGAAAACGACAGGGTCAATTATTACCTGGGCCCTTCGCTGATGGAGCCCGAGAACAGGATCGACACTAACGACAACGGCTTCTGCGGGAAGCATTTCAAGATGATGTACAAGACCCAGACCAACCGGCTGGGGCTGGGGCTGATTCTCGACACTTATATGACGGAGCAGATAAACCGGCTGAGAAAGATCGCCGGCGAGAAGCCGAAGGAACAGGAAGGGGCGAAAAAGTCGCTTTTCGGAGGACTCAAGGGAAAAGGCAAGGACAGCCAGCGGGCGGCCCAGGGCATGCGCGACTATTGGGAAAAGCACAGCGAAAAATGCTGCATCTGCCGGGACCTGGAAAAGACGATGGACAGGTATATCGACGTGATATTCCACCTGTATTTTTCAAACAAGGAGTTCCGGGAGCGTTTCGACGGCGGCCAGGGTTATTGCATGCGGCATTTCGACATATTGTGCGACAGGGCCGGGTCAATGCTTTCCTCGGGCAGGCAGGACGCGTTCCTTTCCGCGCTGGTGGCCCAGCAGCTGGACAACCTCTCCCGCATTCAGGACGAGGTCAACTGGTTTACTAAAAAGTTCGATTACCGCAACGCCCAGGAGCCCTGGAAAAATTCCAGGGACGCGCTGCCGCGGGGCATGCGGAAAATGACCGGAGACAGAGAAATTGGCGAGAACTGAGGACGGAAACAAGATGAACGGAGAGATACTTTTCCGGGCTGCGGATTTCGACTGCAGGCAGATTTTCACCTGCGGCCAGTGTTTTCGCTGGAAAAAAGACGGAGAATGGTGGAAAGGCGTTGCCGGAGGCCGGTTCCTGAAGATCAGGTCCGGACTGCCGGGGGGCTTTATCGCCGCGGCGGGCGACGTGCGTGATCCCGGAGAAGAGAGCTGCGGAGGAGGCGACAGCGGCGCCGGTGCGGCAGCAGGGGAAGCCGGGCTCGGCAGGTTCTGGAGGAATTATTTCGACCTGGATACGGATTACGGCGTCATCAAGGAGTACCTTGGCGGCACCGACGAGAACCTTAAAAAGGCCGCGGAGTACGGTTCGGGGATTAGGCTTTTAAGGCAGGAGCCCTTCGAGACGCTGATCTCGTTCATAATCTCGGCCAACAACAATATTCCCCGCATCAGCAAGTGCATCGAGGCGCTTTGCAGGAAATACGGCAGGGCGATCGGAGTCGATCCTGACAACGGCGAGACGCTGTACGCGTTTCCCGAGTCGGAAGCGCTGGCCGCGTTGACCCCCGAAGAAGTGTCGGAAACGTGCCACGCGGGGTACAGATGCCCTTACATCGTGAAGGCGGCGCGTCAATATATCGAGCGGGGCGGAGATATTGACCGGCCGGAGACCTATATAGGCGTTGGACCGAAAGTCGCCGCCTGCGTCAGCCTGTTTACGGGAAAAGATTTTGACAGTTTTCCTGTTGACGTGTGGGTGCGGAGGCTTATCGGAGAGCTGTATTTTTCGGAGCCGGGAGAGGCCTGCCCGGAAGGCGGTCCGTCGGTGCGGGAAGTGCAGGATTTCGTAAAAGAGCATTTTCCTAAATACGGAGGGTATGCGCAGCAATATTTGTTTTATTGGCGCAGAGACACGGATAAAGATAAAAATCAGTCGTGACAGATAAAAAACAGCAGCAGGGGGAGTTTTAAGATGGGCTATTTAAGTGACATCGAGATCGCGCAGCAGTGCAAAATGAGACCGATCTATGAGATCGCGGAAAAGGCGGGCATACCGGCGGATGCGGTAGAGCCGTACGGGAAATACAAGGCGAAGATCGACCTTTCTTTCATGAACGACGCCGGGCGCAAGGACGGCAGACTGGTGCTCGTTACGGCCATAACGCCTACGCCGGCGGGAGAGGGAAAGACCACCACTACCATCGGTCTGGCCGACGGCCTTTCGAGGATAGGTAAAAAGGTCACGGTGGCCCTTCGCGAACCGTCCCTGGGACCGGTCTTCGGCGTCAAAGGCGGCGCCGCGGGAGGCGGATATGCCCAGGTGGTGCCGATGGAGGACATAAACCTTCACTTTACCGGCGATTTCCACGCCATCGGAGCGGCCAACAACCTTCTGGCTGCCATACTGGACAACCACATCCACCAGGGCAACGCGCTGGGCATCGATCCCAGGAAGATCACCTGGCGCAGATGCGTGGACATGAACGACAGGCAGCTTCGAAACATAGTTGACGGTCTGGGCGGAAAGGCCAACGGCTTTGCCCGGGAAGACGGGTTCGACATCACCGTTGCCAGCGAGATCATGGCCGTGTTCTGCCTTGCGGAATCCATCGACGACCTGAAGCTCAGGCTGGGCAGGATAATCGTGGGATACACTTATGACGACCGGCCCGTGACCGCAGCGGATCTGAAGGCCGTGGGCGCCATGACCGCGCTGCTGAAGGACGCCCTGAAGCCCAATCTGGTCCAGACGCTGGAGGGGACCCCTGCCTTCGTGCACGGAGGACCGTTCGCCAATATTGCCCACGGCTGCAATTCCGTTATCGCCACCAGAACGGCGCTTAAAATGGGTGATTACACCGTTACCGAGGCAGGCTTCGGCGCAGACCTGGGCGCGGAAAAATTCCTTGACATAAAATGCAGGACCGCCGGGCTGAGACCCGACGCCGTAGTGGTGGTGGCAACCGTCCGGGCCCTTAAGATGCACGGCGGAAAACCCAAGGCCGCCCTGGCCGAAGAGGACCTGGGAGCGCTGGAAAAAGGCATCCCCAACCTGCTGCGCCACGTTTCCAACATCCGGAACGTGTACCACAGGCCCTGCGTGGTGGCGGTCAACAGATTCCCCACCGACACGGACAACGAGATCGAGTTTATCATCAAGAAATGCCGCGAACTCGGCGTCAATACCATTCTCTCCACCGTATGGGCGGAAGGCGGCAAGGGCGGCGAGGCGCTGGCCAGGGAAGTGGTGAGGCTTTGCGAGTCAGGCGTCAACGAAGAATTCACCTTCTCCTACGACCTGGACGCCGGTATCAGGGAGAAGATCGAAGCCATCGTTAAAAGAGTCTACGGCGGAAGCGGCATCTCCGTGCTGGCGGCCGCCCAGAAGCAGATCGACAGGCTGGAGGAGCTGGGCTACGGCAAACTGCCTGTATGTATGGCCAAGACGCAATACAGTTTCAGCGACGATCCGGCGAAACTTGGCGCTCCGGAGAACTTTACGGTGACCGTAAGGAACGTGAAAGTGTCCGCGGGAGCGGGATTCGTGGTCGTGCTGACCGGCGACATTATGACGATGCCCGGGCTGCCGAGAGTTCCGGCGGCGGAGAAGATCGACGTGGATTCCAACGGCGTGATATCCGGGCTTTTTTGACGGCGATTCCGGAATATTTCCCGGGAAATGGCCGGGAAATATCTGCGAATTTCCGAAAACTCCGGGAAATAACGGGAAAAGCGATTTTCCTTGAGTTTTCCTCCGGAAAAATGATATACTCTCTCTCACCCCGAAAACCGTATCGGGGCGGGAGGGTTCCTCCGGACAGGTCGGACCGGAGGGAAAAATGAAAGACGAAAGAGCTACCATGCGCAGCCTGCCCAGGGAACTGAGACCCTATGAAAGAGCGGAAGCGCTGGGAGAAGAGAGATTGTCCGATGCGGAACTGCTTGCGGTGCTGATAAGGACGGGAACGAGAGAAAACACCGCGCTCGACGTTGCCGGAAAACTGCTGGTCGGGTTCGGAGGGCTCCGGGGCATCGGAGAAGCGAGCCTGGAGCGGTTGTCCGAGGTCAGCGGGGTGGGAAAAGTCAAGGCGATCGCCATAAGAAGCGCTTTTGAACTGGGAAAAAGGGCCATCCTCGAAAGCCGGATGAAAAAAGCGCAGATAACACGCACGGAGCAGGTGGCGGACCTTTATATGGCCGAGATGAGATCGTCCCAGGAACAGTTCCGGGTGGTGCTTCTCGACACGAGGTCGCGGATCATAAGAGACGAGACCGTAGCGCTGGGCTCCTCCAACAGGGCCATCGTGGACCCCAAAGAGGTCTTCAGGGCGGCCATAGCGGGCAAGGCAGAGACGGTGATCCTTATGCATAATCATCCTACGGGGGACTGCAGTCCCAGCCGGGACGATTATCTGATGACCAAAAGGCTGATCTCTGCAGGAAAGATAATAGGGATAGAAGTCGTGGATCATCTGATCTTCGGCGACAACGTCTACTACAGCTTTTTCGACAGCGGAGATATGCAGAGGCTGGAAGGAACGGCAGAATTATCCGAAAGGGCAGGATAAAAGTGGCAAGAGATATTGGTATCGATCTGGGAACGGCGAACATAGTTGTCTACCTGAAGGGCAAAGGGATCGTGATTCGGGAGCCTTCGGTGGTCGCCGTCAACAAAAACACGGGCGAAGTCGTTGCCGTGGGCACTCCGGCCAAGAAAATGCTGGGCCGGACGCCTGCCAGCATCGAATCGGTGCGACCTATAAGAGAAGGCGTCATTGCCGATTACGATATGGCGGAGCGGCTCATAAGAGCGGTGCTTAAAAAGGCGCAGAGCGCGGCGGGCGCGGGCAAGTCCAACATCATCATAAGCGTTCCCTCCGGCGTTACGGAAGTGGAATATATGGCGGTGGAGCAGGCAACGGAGAAGGCGGGTTCCAAAAAGCATCCGATCCTCTTCGAAGAGCCTGTATTGGCGGCCATCGGTGCGGGAGTGGACATCACCGAATCCGCGGGCAAGATGATCGTGGATATAGGCGGCGGAACGGCGGAAGTTGCCGTGCTGTCCGCGGGAGGCGTGGTGCTGTGCAAATCCCTCAGAGCCGCTGGAGATGCCCTTGACGAGGCCATTATCAACTACGTAAAGCGGGAAAGAAGCCTGCTGATCGGCGACCTCACCGCCGAAGAGATCAAATGCACCATCGGCGCCGCGTATCCGAAGCCCCAGGAAGAATATATGGAGGTCAAAGGCCGGGATCTCAAGACCGGGCTTCCAAAAAACATCAAGATAACTTCTTCTGAAGTGCTGGAAGCCATCGGCGAACCGGTCAATACCATCGTTGCCGCCATAAAAGAGTCGCTGGAGGAGACGCCTCCGGAGCTGGCTTCCGACGTAATGGACAGAGGCATCACGTTGTCCGGAGGAGGAGCGCTCCTGAGCGGCCTTGACCGTAGGATCAAGATGGAGACGGGCATCCCCGTGACCGTCGCGGAAAAGCCCATGGACTGCGTGGCGCTGGGCGCCGGAAAGTGCCTGGAGAACGCGTCGCTCCGCAGATTGATATACAAAAACAGGAATATGGGGATCTGAGCCGGAGGGGCTCTCTGAAAAGCGGTTCGGGACGGTATGTCAAGGAAGAAAAAGATCGCAGTATTCATATTGATCGCTCTGACGATCGTCAGCATAGGGCTGGCTTTCATTTCTGCGGCCTCGAACAAGCTTGACGGCTTTTTCCACCTGCTTGGCGCTCCCGTCAGGTCGGTGCAGAAAGGGTTTACCCAGCTGGGCAATGCCATCGGAGAGCGTATCTCCGTTATGCGCGAGTACTCTGCCATTAAGGAAGAGATTCAGCGGCTCAAGGACGAAAACGAGGCGCTCAGGCAGGAAAACAAGGAGCTGTCCGGGTTCGAGGCGGAAAACGAGGAACTCAGGCGGCTGCTCGATCTTAAAGAGAACTTGAGGGAATACCAGCTGATAAAGGCCTCCGTCATCACGAAGGACATTACTGACTGGTTCAACGAATTTACCATCGACCTGGGCACCCGTGACGGCGTGAAGAACGGCACCGTTGTTATCACGTCTTACGGGCTGGTGGGTCTCGTGTACAACGCAGGGTACAACAGTTCCAAAGTGCGCTGCATCATCGACGAGAGAAGCGAACTTATGTGCCGGATAAAGAGGAACGACGAGCTCCTCCGGGTCCGCGGCACCACCAACGAGAATTTTACCGCCGGGCTGGTGGCTGACAGGATATCCAAAAACGCGGCCATCTACGTAGGCGACGTGATCATCACCGCCGACAGCGGCGACGTATATCCCCCCGGAATAGTGGTGGGGACCGTGATCGAAACAGGCACGGACGAAGACGGCAACAGATACGCCACAGTCAGGTCCGACGTCAATTTCACGTCCCTGACGACGGTCACCGTGCTGGTGCCCTTGGAAAACGGCAATACAGACCAGCCGGAGCAAGTGGAGCACGAAGAATAATGAGAGTCCGCAAAGAACTGCTTAGAATAGGGTTGACGGCGCTGGCGGTGTTCCTGCTGGGGCTGATCCAGGCGGGCTTTTTCGACCGGCTGAAATTCTTCGACTGCAAGCCGGAGCTGGTGATGTGCTTCGTGGTCATACTTGCCGCCAGGACGGACATACTGAGGGCCGGGATCACGGGCTTCCTTGCCGGATTCTACATGGACGTGGTGTACGGCAGGTACGTGGGGATATATACGTTCCTGTACCTCACGGTCAGCTGGGCGGCGTCGCTGGTCATCGGGAAACTGATGGAAAAGAACAAATGGCTGGGGCTGGCCGCGTTGCCGCCGCTGATGCTGGTATACGAGATCGCCGAAAGCTTTATCGTGCGGTTTTTCGCGGTGTACGTTGCCGGAGGAGGAGAACTGTACAATTACGGGTACGGAGAACATTTCGCCGTACGGATATTGCCCGGAGCCGCGTACAGCCTTCTGGTGTGCGTGCTGTTCTATCTGATAATGCTGCTGTTCCTGCGCATCCGGAGGCCGCGGCCCGATATCAATTACCGCAGAGAAAAGGATATCGTTATAGACAATGCGCAATGACGTGGAATTCAAGGGAATAAGGGACCACCTGAAAGACTTCTTCCGCAGCAGGAACACTTACGTGGGGCTGCTGGTGGCGGTGGCCTTTGGCATTCTCGTATGGCGCCTTTACAGTATCCAGATCGTAAACGGAGACGAATACAAGCAGAAAGCCGCGGAAACGGTCATGACAACGGCGGAGATCACCGTAAAGGCCCGCCGGGGCAATATCTACGACTGCAACGGCGTGCTGCTGGCCACCACCCGCACCGCATACCGCGTGGACATGGTCAACACGCCCGACGAACAGGCCTTCCGGGACGATATGTACCTGCGCCTTATAAACCTGCTGGAATCCAACAACGACACCTACACGAACTATCTTAAGAGATACATAACTCCCGACCTGCAATGGGGCTCGTCCCTGGCGGGAGAGGAGAAGGAAGCCCAGCGCGGCAACTGGATAAACAACCTGGTGAGCGGCCGGAAAAAATCCGACCGGGACAGCATCGTTACGGCGGAAGACGCGTTTTACTACCTGAAAGACCAGGTCCTGAAGATCTCCGAAGAATATTCCGTGGAAGATGCGTACAAGATAATGATCATCCGCTACGCCACCTTCACGTACGGACTGAGTTCATTGACGCCGATGGAACTGGCCTCGGACGCGTGCAAGGAGACGATGGAATATCTGACGGCGCACAGCTACGAATTTCCCGGGATCTCCACGGAAGAAGTGTACTACCGGGTGTACGTTGACGACGCGTACGCCAGCCACATAATAGGGTACGTGCATGCCATCAGCCAGGAGGAGTACGAGGCGCTCAGGGACAAGGGTTATTCCAGGGACGATATAATCGGCAAGACCGGCGTCGAAAAGGCGGCGGAGGAGTATCTGAAGGGCGTCAACGGCACCAGAGTCGTCTACAGGGACGCCGACGGGATCATAAAGACGCTGTCCTACACGCCTCCGGTGGCGGGGTCCGACGTCTATCTGACGGTGGATTATTCGCTGCAGAGCAAGACGATGCAGATACTCGAAGAAACGATCGCCGACATCGTTGCCATGAAAGACGGCGTGAAGAATTTCGGTGACGCCTGCGCGGCCGCGGCGGTGGTGGAAAACGTAAAAACGGGGGAGATACTTGCCATTGCCAGCTACCCCTACTACGACAACAACATTTTTGTTGCCCCGTCTACCGACAGCGCCGCCCAGCAGGCCATAGTCGATCTGTTTCAGGATCCCACGTCTCCGGTGCTGAACCGGGCCACCCAGGGGCTGTACCCCATAGGATCCACCATAAAACCGCTCATATCCATCGCGGCGCTCGACAGCGGCACCATCACCTCCAAAACGGTGGTGGAATGCCAGAAAAAGATGACCATCAGCGGCCGCATACACTCCTGCCTCAGCAGGCACGGCAAGGTCTCGCTGATCACCGCGCTGGCCAAGTCCTGCAACGTGTATTTCTATACCGTGGGCATCGAAACGGGCATCGATACCATAGATCAATGGGCGAAGGCCTTCGGCCTGGGCGAAAAAACCGGCATCGAGATCTCGGAGTACGCAGGCTGCCGCAGCAATCCCGCAACAATGAAGCTTCGTGAAAAAGATATCTACCACGTATGGAGCGATTCTGACACGGCCCAGTCTTCCATCGGCCAGCTCTACACGCTGTTTACGCCTCTGCAGCTCAGCAATTACGCCGCGGCGCTGTCCAACGGGGGATACCTGAACACGCCTCACGTCATTTCAAAAGTATTAAATGCCGGCGGCGAGGAGGTCTACACTGACGCGGAGGTCAATCTTCAGCGCACGCACACGGGCGCCAGCGCCTGGGCACTGGGTCTGGTAAAAGAGGGAATGACGGAGATGGTCAAGCAAAACAACAACGTTTCGGCGGCTTTCAAGAGCTTCCCGGAGGGTTTCGTCTGCGCCAAGACCGGAACGCCCGAGACCGGTATGGAGGCCTTCGGAGAGAGCTCCCATTCCGTTTTCATCTGCTACGGACCGGCATCCTCTCCCGAAATAGCCGTTTCGGTATTGATCGAGCACGGTTCCTCAGGCAGCAACGCTTCACCGGCGGCCGGCAAGATCTTCGACGCGTATTTTCACGCGGATACAGATATAGGGCATCAGACCTTCAGCGGATACCGTTACGGCTGGCAGTCGCTGGTGTTTGAGCCCTACGAAGATAAAACAAATAATTCAAACGGAACGAACAACTGAAAGTTGACCGCCTGCCGGCCATCCGTCCGGCCGTTTATCGACGGTCCCGGTCAATCAAATTTCGCCATCAGTTCATCGACCTGCTTCATAAACTCGCCATCCGCGCCGGACCGGGCTTTTGCCCATACTATCAGGGAATCTGGGCCGGACAACACGGCGCTTTCCCAGTCTTCCAGCGTGGTGGTTATTGAGAACTGCCAGCCTCCGAAATACTGTTTGTTCATATAGTTGCGCATCTCGGGCTTAAGCACGTTATAGGCGTCGTTGATGAGTTTCTCCAGCTTGTCCACGGGCCAGATCTCCGTTGCCAGTTTCTTGCAATAATCCGCGAATCTGGTGCGGAAACCCTGATCTTTAAGGCAGAAAGCCAGCAGGCCCTGCAGTTTCGTAGAGTCCGGATAGGAGTTCACGGAGATGTCCGGATAGCCGCCGGCCTCGTCGTACTCGATATAATTGTGCAGCATCAGCCGGAAGTTCTTTGAATCCGCCCTGGTGTACAGCTCGATGGGGTAGCCGTCGATCTTGCCGCAGGTGTAGCGGCTCAGGCCCAGGTCAAGGTCCTTGAACATATAGCGCCATTTTCCGTCCCGGACTCCGTCGCCCTGCTCGCCGCTGTAGCGCCAGACCTTGATGTTGTTGTGCGGCCAGTCGGTGTTGCACAGGAAAAGGTTAACGGCGCAGAATTTCAAGAAATTGTCCAGATCGATCTGCGCGGCAACTTCGTCGTAGGTCAGTTTTCCGTCGATCACGTCGGACAACAGCTGCTCGTACTCCCTGAGCTCCCCGTCGGGGCCGCTGTCCTGGTCGTAATAGAACCAGGTGCCGTCGTAACGTCCGCCTCTGGAGGTGTCAAGCTCCGAAGAAATTATCGTGATGTTTTCCTTGTCGTCGATGTCGTACACGTTCCGCACCATATTGTCGTTCTGGTGCTCGCGCATATTGAGGATGCCGTAGTATTCGCCGTTCAGGAACACTATGACGGGCTTGTAGTTCATATTGAGGATCTCGGGAGCGGCCTCCTGGGCGACCAGGGCGGAAAGGCCGTCGCGCATAAACGTTGCCCGGAACGGTTCCGTAGGGGTCAGGAGCGAATCGTTGCCGCCGTTGCGGAGGACGAAGCTGTCGTAGGACTTAAGCTCCTTGCCGTTGTCCTTCAGCCGCCCTTCGAAAAGCTTGTACCTGAACTTGGTGTCGCCGTCGTAGATCGAAGTGTTGAAATAATCAGTCGTCCTGGCAGTGATGCGGAAAGAACGCTGGGACAGGCCTCTGGAGCTGCCTCCGAAAAGCCTCAGGCCCGCGTCCTGGGAAAGGCAGAGGTTGCCCTCCGTGTCGAAATACTGCACGAATACCGGGCGCTCCCAGGCGGATCCTTTTCCGCTCGAGTGTGTGAATATGCCCATGGCTCCATCGATATTGTTGGAATCGGTGGCAAGGGCGATGACCGGCATAGTGAAGCGGTCCGGGTTTTTGACCTGTATGAACGTGGCAGTGGCGATCTGTCCCACACGCTGCCTTTCGGGAGTGAAGCAGGCGGCGCGCACCACAGTCACCAGCACGTTCTGGTTGGGATCGTCGAAATCCGTGACCGTGGCGTACTCATTGGGCAGATGGATGGGGCCGCTGTATTTGTCGCTGCCGCCGCTGGGCTCCGCGCCGTTGAAGGTCACGCGGATGTCGTAGCCGCTGTTCTCGTAATATTTAGGAAGAGAGATCGTCAGCTGGAGCGTGTCCGTGAAAAAGCCGCCCAAATCGGAAAAAACGGGCTTCGTCTCGCTGAGGAAATCCGCGTTTTCGGGGTCGGAGGAATAGTTGCCCGTGCCTCCGCCGGGCTTTTTGGAGCAGCCCGTCAGCGCCAGCGAAAGTATGAGCACCAGCGCCGCAGCCAGCGCGCAGATGAAAACCAGCCGGTTTCTCGAACTAAAAGCGTATTTCGCGTCAGTGGTCTTTTTCATGGCATCCACACCTTCTTATTTCTGTTCCTCTCCCGCCCCGGGGCTCCGTTCGTCCGGAGCGGCGTCGTCCGCGTTTGCCCCGTCCGGATCGATACCGTCCGCGCCCGTGCCTGCGGCCGCGACCTCGTCGGCGGCGTTTTTCTGCTGCCCCGCCTTTGCCGCGGACAACAGCATCAGCCGTTTGGTCCTGAGTTTTCCGTACCGCTCCGTCAACGCGGCCGATATGTCGTCCCAGCAGCCGTTGGCCTCCGCCAGCAGCTTTTCGGCGTCCCCGGGCCTGTTGTAAACGCTGTTTTCATATATTCCGGTCAATTTCCCGAACGCGTCCACCACGTCACCGGGCAATCTCTCTTTTACGTCGTATCTGTATACTTCAAGAGCCTCCGCGTACTCCCTGGGCGTCTCCGCCGGGTCCCGCTTTCTCCCCAGCATGCCGGTCAATGCCGCCGACTGCCTGTATATGGAAGAAATGCGTTGCCTGAGATCGCCGGCCCGGCCCGGTCTCCGTCCCGCCAGCCAGTTGACCAGAAGCAGTATACCGAAAATAAGTATAGCCGCCGCGAAGCAAATAATCAAGATTTTTATTGCCCCAGAAGGGAAGTCCCGCTCGACGTCAGGCCCCTTTGTAGGCTCCGGCGTGAGTACCGCGGTGGGAGGAACTGTGGGCTCCCCGGAGGCGCCGGGAGTCTCTTCCGGAGGAGTGGGTTCCCCGGTAGGCTCTACGGTGGGAGGCGCTTCGGTAGGCGTGGGAGTCGCGGCGGGAGTCGGAGAGGCGGTGGGCCTTGCGGTGGCAGGCATTCCGGGCTCGTACGCGGAGGAGAAGCCCGCGGTGGCCTCTATGGTAACGAACCCCAGGCCTTCCATGTATATCTCGCACCAGGCGTGGAGGCTGCTCTCGGTCAACGTGTAGATGTTGTCCTGTGTCAGGCTGTCGCTGCCCAGATAGAAGCCTTCCACGTACCGGGCGGGAATGCCCGCGGCCCTGGCCAGCACCGTCATTGCCGTAGCGAAATACGTGCAGTAGCCCTCGGGTTTGTCGAAAAGGAAGTAGTCGACGATCTCGCGTCCCTTGGGGACGTTGCCCGGGCGCAGATTATACTTGTACTTGCCGGACAGCAGGTAGTTCTTGATGGCGTTGGCCTTGTGCCAGTCGTCGTCATAGTCCTTCGTGAGCTCCAGCGCCAGGTTCCGCACCCGGTCCGAGATGGAGACAGGCAGACGGGTGTACTCTTTTTCGACCTCTTCGGCATACTGCGCGAAATTGTTGAACCCGCCCCAGTATGAGCTGTAGACCGGCGTATCGGCATCCGGGAATATCTTTTTGTAATAGCCGGGCCTGCAGACGTCATAAAGCTCCAGCGCTTCGATCAGTTCCTCGGAATTATCTACGTAAGTGACTTCGTAAAGCGTCCATTTGTTGGGAGAATTGGCGGTGTAAAGCACGCTCCTGCCTTCTGTAAAGCGCAGATGGAGCTCGCTGGGCGTGGTGTAGAAGTTCAGGTCGGCATCGTAAAATCGCATCGATCTGGCGCCGGCGGGGATGAAAAATCCGAACCGGGCGTCGTAGGGGTCAACGTACTGCACCACCAGCGACTTGTAGCCGGTCAGCGCGGGATCGATCGACTTCAGCCGCTCCCTGTACTGATCTTCATAATAAACGAAGGGGGCAAGCGTCCGTTCCTGCGCGGCGTAGGGCACCATCACGTAGGCGGCGGCAAGTGGCGAAGACACGGCGCGGGAGGCGGACAACGGCGATTCTGCGGAGTCCAGGGGGTCCTGGGCCCATGAATTGATCTTGTAGTCGTTGTACGTGTAGCCCCGCAGGTACACGTCGGCGCGGTCCGTCTTCACCAGGAGGATGGGTTCGTTGCCGGACTCGTTGTTGCCCCCCAGATTGCCGAAACTGCCCCGGGATCTGGTGTTGTGCCGCGTGCCGTCGGGGTCTTCCACGCCGAACAGCCTGCGCAGGAAATCGTTGGATTCCAGCAGGTTCTGGAAGCCTATCTCTATGTTTTTGCTGACGTCCTCGCCCAGCAGCGGTCCGCCTGGGGGATCCGGCCGCAGGATGAGGCACAGGAGCAGCGCGAAAAGAAGCAGGCATCCGGCCCGGAGCAGCAGGTTGGGGTAGCCGGAAGTTTTGCGCACGGAAGAGAATTTGCCGCGGCTGTATGACCTTACGGAACTTCTTCGCAAAAGCTTCTCGAGATCTTCGTTATCTCCCAGCTCTATGAGCTCTTCGGCGTCATTTTCACCGTTGATATCCGCTCCCGCCTCGGGCCAGGGTTCGAGCAGCGACCTGAACCAGCCGAATTTCCTCCTCATCACCAGTACCGCCGCGGCAACGCAGAACGCCAGCATGGCGAAGGGCGGGAAGGACGCGCCGAACAGGGAGAGGATGATCATGGCAATGCAGGGGATGATGGCGTACAGGTATACGAACCGCTTGCCGTGGAGCACGATCAGGCAGGCCAGCATCGACGCCGCCAGCCCTACTATATAAGGCGCCAGGACAACTATGTCGAAGCTTTCTCCGATGGACGCGAAGAACCCTCCCACGGTCTCCAGGAACGCCTTGGTGGAATGGGTGAACAGCGCCACGCAGAACGTGAAAATAAAGAACAGCGCCGCCAGGCCCAGCGCGAACAACAGCAGCAGCCGGAAGATCCTGCTCTTCATAAAGAGCAGCAGGAACAGGCATAGGGAGAGACAGAAGACGAGCGCTGCCGTGCGGGATATGCTCGCTTCCAGCACGGACACGAATATGACGGTGGCGGAGGCGGAAAGCAGCCAGGCGTGGAGCAGGTCCGCCAGGAATCGCAATATGCTAAAGAGAACGGAGGAAGTACTTTTTTTCATACGTTGACCTCCGCCGATATCAGATAGGCGCCGGGGAACTCTTCGCCGTAGAACTCCGTATCACGGAAGCCCTCGATGGAGATATTGCCCAGCCTGCGGCGCCGGTCGGAGCCGCCTGAAGAGGGGTACGGGCCGGAGGCTTCCCGGGAGATCATATCGTCGCCGGCAGTTCCGGCGGATTCGCTGACGCCGTCAATTTCGTATGGGAAAGCAGCCGGATCGGAGCCTTCTTTGTTTTCTTTCGCCTGGGACAACAGCTCCGCGATCCTTTTCAAGAAGCTCGATTCCACCGTTTTCCCCAGCGCCGACTTGGCCGAGACGCGTATTATGGTCACGCTTTCGTCGCCCATGGACAACGCGGTGCGCACGTAGGAAGGCAGTCTGGCGTCTTCGACTGGGTTGGTCTCGCAGGGCAGGAAGTCCACGGTGCCCGCCAGCCTGCGCGCTTTCAGCAGGTCGACGTTAGACTCGCAGGGGACAGCGTCAAGCGACGGTTCGTCTCCTATGGCTTTCGGGTCCGGGCAAACGAAAGAAAAAGGCGTTTCGTCAACGAACAGAGAGGCGCAGATGGCCGTTGCCGCGGCGCAGACCCGGTCCGCCTTGTAGAGTTCCCCCTCGTCCTCCCCGGGCATAAAAGGCTCCTTGTCCCCAACCTTGTTCCTGGAAAGGCCTCCCGGCAGCCGGGCGTCCAGGAGCACGATGAATTTTCGCTCCCCCTCCCGGTAGAAGTCCTTGAGCAGCCAGTCTTCTCTGGCGGCGGAGCGCTTCCAGTGGATGTAGCGCGGATCGTCGCCGGGCTGGTATTGACGCAGGAAAACTGAATCGGTGGGGGACTGGGAGAATTTCTGCGCGGTAACGGTGCCGCCGGTGCCTTCCGCGGACTCGGGAGCCACGGTTGCCGGACATATCTCAGGTATCACGGAGACCGGGGACACGTTCTTTTTGCCGATGAACGCCCTGACCCAGATCATGCCTCCCGCAGAGGACAGGTGCAGCACCGAAGCTTTTAAGGGATAGATGCCGCAATGATCCACTGTGAAAGAGAATTGTTTAGTGAGCTTTGCGAAGGGCCTGAGAAAGAAAAAGATCCTCTGGCCGTCGGGATTGAGGCTGTCTTTTACGAGAAAATAGCTTACGGGGTAGAAAAAAGGCGTGTAGTTCCTGATGCGCGCCGTCGCAAGGGAAGGCTTGTCCCTGACAAGGTCGTTTTCGGGGGCTTCCAGCTTTATCTTGACCAGGAAACGGCCGCAGAGGCTCTTTATGGATATGTACGCGAAGATAACGGTCAGAAAGATAACGAAGAAATTGACGGTACGGTTTCCGTCCATGATGGCGTAGCCCAGGAGTATGCCGTAAAGCGCCGAGAGCACGTGGCGCAATACGGTCGTGAACCGGTAAGCTCTCAAGGGGTCTTCCCGGCGCGCCGTTGCCGTGGTTCGTTTTTTCTGACTGTTCCGTTTCATTGTCGCGTTATTCTACGGACACTGTTTTGAGGATAGAATACAGGAGTTCTTCCGCCGAAACGCCGGAGGCCCTGGTGTCTCTCCCGAGCATCAGGCGGTGGGCGCAGACGGGCACCAGCAGCTGTTTTACGTCGTCGGGGAGCACGTAGTTGCGCCCGGACATGAACGCCAGGGCTTTGGAGGCCTTGGCCAGAGAGATGCCTGCTCTGGGGCTGAGGCCCAGGGTGATCTCGGAGTTGCTGCGGGTGGCTTCCAGGATCCTTAATATGTAGCCGGTCACTGCGTCCGAAAGGTAGATGCCGTTGACGGTCTCCTGAAGGCGGACAACGTCTTCGCAGCTTGCCACCGCTTTTACGTCGGGATCCCGCCGTACGGAGGCGCCCCGGGCGATAACGTATTTTTCTTCTTCTCTTCCGGGGTATCCCAGCGACAGTTTCATCAGGAAACGGTCAAGCTGCGCTTCCGGGAGAGGGTAGGTCCCGGCCAGTTCCACCGGGTTCTGGGTGGCGATCACCATAAAAGGCTGCGGGAGCTCGTAGGTGATCCCTTCCACGGAGACTTTTTCTTCCTGCATCGCTTCCAGAAGGCTGGACTGGGTCTTCGGCGAGGTACGGTTGATCTCGTCCGCCAGAAGGAAGTTGCAGTCCAGGGCGCCCTTCTTGAATTCGAAAGCTTCGGTCTTGCGGTTGTACACGGAAAAGCCCGTCAGGTCCGATGGCAGGACGTCAGGCGTCAGCGATACGCGCTTGAACCTGCCGTTGATGCTGCCGGTCAATGCCTTGGCCAGCGTGGTCTTGCCTACGCCGGGCACGTCTTCCAGCAGCAGGTGGCCGCCGGAAAGCAGGGCGGCAATGGTGAGGAGCACGCCGCGGCGGTTGCCGGAGTAGTGGCGGGAAATATTTTCGATGATGGCGTTGACCACAGTGAAGTCGCGGGCCGGCGCGTTGGCGCCGGAGGCGCTGCCGGAAGCCGAGGCGTTAGCGTTGGCGGCGGCGTTGGCGTTGGCACTAGTCCCGGAGCGGTCGGCCGAAGTAAAGTTGTAATTGACGTTATTCTGTTCCATACGAATGTCCTTTTTTAGTTTAATGGGAAATGGCAAATTGCAAATGGCAAATTACAATCGCCTCATTTCCAATTTTCAATTTCCAATTTGCAATTTGTAATTATCCCTTTCCTGCTTTCATTTTTTAATTACCAATTACCAATTTTCAATTTTCAATTTGCCATTTTCAATATCCAATTTGCAATTTGCAATTTTCAATTTTCAATTTGCAATTATTGTCAATACCCCGGCTTGCCCAGGAGCCTGAACATGTTTTTCTTATAAGCTTCCACGCCGGGCTGGTCGAAGGGGTTCACGCCCAGTAGATATCCGCTGATGCCGCAGGCTTTTTCGAAGAAATACACGGTCTGGCCCAGGCTGAACTCGTCCAGCGCCGGAACGCGGATGAAAAGGTTGGGAACACCGCCGTCGCGATGGGCGAGGTAGGTGCCCTCGGCGGCCTGTTTGTTGACGAAATCCACGTCTTTTCCGGCAAGGTAGTTGAGGCCGTCAAGGTTGGCATCGTCGGGCTCCACGGTCACGTTGCGGCGGGGGAGGTCCACCAGCAGCACCGTTTCGAAAAGGTCGCGGCGGCCGTCCTGGATGTACTGTCCCATCGAATGGAGGTCGGTGGAGAAGTCAACGCCGGCGGGGAAGATGCCTTTGCCGTCCTTGCCCTCGCTCTCTCCGTAGAGCTGCTTCCACCATTCGGTGAGGTAGTGGAGGGAAGGTTCGTAATTGACGAGGATCTCTATGGTCTTGCCTTTATTGTACAGCGCGTTTCGGGCCGCGGCGTAGGCGTAGCAGTCGTTGCGGTCAATGGAGGGGTCTGAGAAGCGTTTGCGCGCTGCCTGTGCGCCTTCCATCAGGCGGTCGATATCCGCTCCGGAGGCGGCGATGGGGAGCAGCCCCACGGGGGTCAATACGGAATAGCGGCCTCCTACGTCGTCCGGGATCACGAAAGTCTCGTATCCTTCTTCCGCGGCCATCTGCCGAAGGGCGCCCCGGGCCTTGTCGGTGGTAGCGTAGATCCTTTTTGCGGCGCCGGCTTTGCCGTATTTCTGCTCCATTTTTGCTTTGAGGACGCGGAAGGCGATGGCCGGTTCGGTGGTGGTGCCGGACTTGGAAATGACGTTGACCGAAACGTCGTAACGGTCGATCAGGTCCGCCAGGTCGGCCAGGCAGGAGGAGCTGAGGCTGTTGCCCGCGAACAGGATGGCGGGGTCGCCGTCTGCGCCCGGGACTTTATTGCCCGTTAGCCTGCCGATATTGTAGAAGGAGTCCGAAAGGAGCTCCACGGCGGCTTTGGCGCCTAAATAGGAGCCTCCGATGCCCACGACGATGAGCAGCTGGGAATCCCGGCGGATCTTTTTCGCGCACTCTTTTACACGCGCGAATTCTTCTCTGTCGTACTCCTCGGGCAGATCCACCCACCCTGTGAATCCGCTTCCTGCGCCGGTCTTGCAATGCAGCTTGTAATGGGCCGCGGTAACGGCGTCCTGGAGGCAGGCGAGCTCTGCGGGCTTAAGAAAATCCGCGGCGCGGCTGTGATCGAATCTGATGAAATTTTCCGTATTGTTCATTTTTATCTCCCGGTTTCTTTTATTATCGAAACACCCGTTCTGTGTATATGCAAGTATAGCACAAAACGGGTATTCAGGCAAATACGGCGGGCTTTGCGCCGAGGAACTCATTCTCCGGCGCAGATGATCTGAAGGGCGCTTCCTCCGGAACGGGCGAAGTTGTCGATCACGGCCGAGAGTGCGGAGGTGCCGCTCATGTCGCAGCGGCTGCCGTCCTGGAGGAGCATGAGCCCGGCGGGGCGGTCAAGGGCCTTGTCCTGTCCTTCTCCGGCGGATACGGACAACTGGGCCAGTTTCAGGGACAACAGCACTTTGGACACGGTTTCGGAGTCGAAGCTGCCCAGGCCTCTGGCGCTGCCGTTGTCGTCTATATAGGGGACCATGTTTTCGGACAATTTCAAACCGCCGCGCTTGCCGAAGGTCATTTCCAGGAGCAGCCTTTCGGCCTTCGAACGGATGGCTTCGGAGAGCGCCGCGCCGTTTACGGCGGTGACGATGCGGGATGTGCCGTCTTTTGCACGTGCTTCGGAAGCCGCGGGCGCCGCGGATGCTGCAAGGGTTGCGGCCGGTTTGGCCGGTTCGGGCGTTCGCTTCTCTGCAGGCGCGCCTTCGCCTTTTTCGCCGGCGTCGCCGCATTCGCCGCTTTCCAGGAACGATTCGAGCTCGGAACATTTTTCCGCCAGCACGGGGTAGGGCTCGAGCATCCGCAGGAGTTCCAGGCAGGCGTCGCGCTCCGCTTCCGCGGCGGCGCGTTTGTCGGAGGCTTCTGCCAGAGCCGTGCGGCCGGAGGAAGTTTCGCCCGGTTTGCGTACCGCGCCTGCTGCGTTCAAAGCGCCCGGCTCGTTAGCCGTGACGTCGTTGCCCGCGGCCCCGGACAACGCCTCTTTCGCCTTGTCCGCCTCCGCCCTCAGCTTGTTCAGCTCCCTGTCAACGTTCTCGAAAAACTCGTCTTCGTCGCCGTTGACGTTCAGATCGTTGAAAAGCAGTTCGGAAAGCTGCTTTTTCCTGAATTCCAGGTCGTCTTTCAGCAGCGTGAGCCGTTTCATCCAGGCGCCGGACACCGCCGCGATCAGGATGATGATCAAAATAAACGCCACGCCCGCGCCTATCAGCAGGGGAAAACGGATGGGGCTCAGCGTCTTCAGCATGTCTCCCACCGCGGGGAGGTCTTTCGGGAAGAGCGTCAGAAGCACGAGGGCAGCCGCGGACATCACCGCCAGGATCCATAAAAGTATGAGCCAGGGCGCGTGGAGCTTTTTTACGTATTTTTCTTCGTCGGCGATCTCTTCTCTCAGTTCTTCCGCATCCGCCCGGATGGCGCCGATCCGTTCCGCGTCGTCGCTTTTTTTGCGCAGGGAAACGCGCTCTTCTTCGCAGGGCCCCGGTTTTACGGACCTTTTTATTTCGTTTTGCTCTTTTTCGGCCTTTCTAAGCTTTTCGCCCGCGTCGGCCAGCTTTTCTTCCAGCTTGTCCACTGCGGCCAGCTGGTTTTTCAGCTCTTCCAGGCGCGCCTTCGCCATTTCGGCGGACAGGCCGTCGGCTTTTTTGGGGGTCTCACGTGTGTCTTCCGCGTCGGAACATGCGGCAGCCTGGTCCGGTTCGCCGGCCTCTCCCGCGGCGCGTTCTCTGAAAAGATCGAGCATTTTAGCCGTTTCTCCGCTGTCCGCAGGCATAAACAGAAGCAGCGCCGCCTCGGAGGGAGCCACGTCCCACAGCCGTTTGCAAAGAGGTTCGCCCGGGGTCAATATTTCCGCCGCGCCTCCAGCTTTTTTCACCGTCACCAGGTCCTCGCCGTTGTTGTCACCCCATTTGGCCGTGACAAAATATTCGCTGCCGTTGTCAACGATATCCGCCTCGCCGCCGAAGGGTTTGTCCGGAGCCGTCCGCGCTTTGGAACGCAGAGGCAGGTCCCCGGCTTTGGCGAGGGCGGCATTGTCCGCACCGTCCCGTTCTTCTCCGAACCCGCACAGCAGGGCTTTCACGAAGGCGAACAGATCGACGGTCCCGGCCGCGTCTCCGGCCTTAACTATGTTGAGCCCTTCCGAAAAAGAAAAATACCGGTCGACAAGTTTTCCGAACCCGTAAACGTATACAGATTTAAGGATCATTGCGGATCACCTCCGTAGTAAAAGACACGCGGCCTTTTTCCACCGTCCCCGACAATACGGTGAACGTTTCGTCGCCCCCTGCGTCAACTGCAGGCGGGACCGGGACGAAGCCTCCGTTCGGCGCCCCGGACTCAGCTGCCGCAGCCGAACCGAATACCAGCGCGTCGAACGCGCCGTCCTTAAAGACAGCGGCCCCGGTCTCGGTCAATGCCGCTTCGGGCAGTCCGTTTAAGAGCAATATGTTGAGAAACGCCTTGTCTGTCTTTGGAAGCCTGTTCGGGTCGAAAGGAAACACCTTGGGATTGTGGCGCACCGCTCCGATGCCGTAAACTCTCACGGCGGGACCTTCCGAACGGCCGGGCGCCACCTCGAAAGCTTTCATCCTGCCCTTGAAGATATGCACGTTTTCGGGCCAGTCTTTAAGGATGTAGGGAGAATCCGGCATATAGGGGTCAGACGCTCCGGGGCAGATGAAGATACTGACCTCGGGAACGGCTGAAAATGAATTGTAAAGGGAATTGTACACGTCTTCGTCGAACAGATGGTCGCAGAAAAGATCTCCGGCGACGAGCAAGGCATCCGCGCCGCTGTTTTTTATCACGGATACGATCCGGTTTGGCAGGTTCGAGGGACTTTTGCCCGCCTGCAGTTTAGAACAAGCGATTATTTTCATGACTGTTCCTCCGCGCTTTGTCTTTTGTAATATTTCCGGATATTTCCCGGAAATTTCGAAAATTTACGGTTATTTCCCGGTATTTCCCGAACCGGGAGGCCTTCTTTCCGGCCTTTCGTTTCGTCCCCGCGAGAAAGGCTCCGTTACGAGGAAGGCGTTGTCCTCCAGAGATTGTAATATATCGTGCCGGGAATGATCGCCTCGTTCTCGGACAGGATAAACTCGTCGAAAGTAAGATACACGAAGTTGCCGTAGGTCTCTTCGAGATAGGTGAGCAGCCGGTCCACCGCCTTCGCGGAAGCGGGATAAATGTCGTGGAACAAAAGGATCGAGCCGTGCTTCATTTCTCCGGCAACGGGCGGCGAGAAAATGTATTCTCCGTCCAGAGTGGTATAGACGCCTTCGAAGAGGATCATATCGATGAGCCTTGATTCGGCCTCGTCGTAGGACATACCGTTTTGTTTGGCATATTTGGTGATGTGTTCGGTGGTAAAGAACTGCCAGTCGAGGGGGTCGATGTCCCACTGGGCGATGGGCATCGCCAGCAGGCTGCGCATATGCGCGGAACGCTGGCCGCCGGGGACGCGGAAAACGGTCGCCGGTTTGCCGGTGAGCTTCATAATGAGCGCGTTGTTCTTGTCCCGCTGCTCGATGATCTGCTCGTCGGTAAGCTTTCCGAAATTGGGATGGCTGTAGGAATGGTTGCCGATCTGGTGGCCTTCCGCGGCGGCTCTGGTGGTGAGCACTCCGTTGGGTTCGTAGGCCATCTGGTTGCCCACGACAAAGAAGGTAGCCTTGGCGTTGTGCTTTTTCAGCACGTCAAGCATATATTCGGTGGATCCGGCCTGCGGCCCGTCGTCGAACGTAAGGGCAACGAGGCGCTTCCCTTCATAGGCCGGGTTCGCGGAAGTGTTGCCGTCAACGACTCTTGGAGGAGTGGGATGCGCCGTGGTGGGAGGAGCCTCTGTAGGCGTCGGTTCCGGAGTGGGTTCCGGAGTGGGTACCTCTGTAGGCGTGGGAGTTGGCACTTCCGTGGGGATCTCGGTGGGAGCCAGAGTAGGCGTGGGTTCTTCGGTGGGCGTGGCCACGTCTGCCGTAGGGGTGATCTCGGCGGTGGGGGAGGTGATGATCACGGGGCCTTCGGTGGGTCCGGGCGCCGGGGCGTCCTTTTTAGACACGATGATGATCATGACCGTCAGGAATGCGATGACGGCCAGGGCCACGGCCAGGAAAACGGCAAATCTGCCGGATATCTTTATATTATTCTTGCCTGATGATGAACTCATGGATCGGTTGTCCTTCTGCTTTTTTCTTTTGCACGTTCCGCCGCCGACGGGGGCGCGGTCAATATCTCCATAAGGAGCACTTTAGTACGTATCTTTTCTTTATTGTCCGGATAGATAACTTCCGCGTCGAATCCGGCGACCGGACGGAACCCGAAAGCCCGGTATATCGAGAAGGCGGGGGCGTTGTCCGGAGCGACAGTCACCCGGAATCCGTCGCCGGGAAAATAGTACGCCGCCAGCTCCATCGCGGCAAGGACGACGGTCCTGCCCAGCCCTTTTCCGCAAAGCTCCGGCGCCAGGCCCAGGGCAATATCCGTGTAACTTTCGTCCCTGTATATATCCGCCGCTTCCGGCACCGGCACCGTGGCCATGGGCCCCAGGTTGATGAACGCCTCTATAGGGCCGCCGAATTTCCGGCTCAGCGCGAAGTGGGTCCCGTCAAGAAACTCCCTGACGCTTTCTTCGCCCTTCTCTGTATTGTAGACTTCCCGGGGCCCTTCATAGCGCCAGGAGCAGACCGTTTCCGCGTCCGCCCGGGTCATCTTCCTTATATAGCATATATCGTTCCCCGCCGCAAGCCTCATTCCGCGTCAGCGTCCTTATATTCCCGCTTTTTAAGCTTTCTGCCCCTGGCGATGAAGAAGATCGCAAGGCAGGCGGCGCAGCACAATATAGCCACGATGGCGATCACGAGCCCCGGCTTCGCTCCTGAAGAGTCTTTGGGCACCTCAGTAGGCGGAAGGGTGATCCTGTGGCGGCCGTCTGTGGCGGTGGGAAGCGCGGTGGGTTCGTCGAAGGGCTCCTCGGTGACTTCCGGAGTCTCGGTGGGATCCGGCCCCCTGGTCACGTAAATGATCTCGGTAGTCTCGGGCTCCCGGGCAACGGTCTCCGTTATGGTTATGGAGGCCCTTCCGGTCTCCACGTACCTGCCCCTGGGCATAAATACTATATCGTATTCTCCCGCGGGAAGCAGCGTGTTCTTATATATGCCGTCGGTGCCGTCAAGGCTGAACGTGCCCCGGCCTTCTTCCACGTCAGTACAATACAGCGGCATGCAGTCGCTGACGTACAGGTCCGGCTTATGAAGGGAATCGGCGTAGCAGGCGTCGCCCTTCTGGACCAGCACCGCCCAGTCGCCCTTTTGAGCTCCGGTGACGGAGAACGTGATGTCCTCGCCCCGGTCGAAGGCCGCCTTATCAGGGGTGACGATATTTTTGGTGTAAACGCCGTTGACGCCGAATTTGGTTGCGTCATCTGCCGTCTTGAAAAATCCGATCCATTTTACGGTATATTGACCGGAAAATTCTCCGCTGGAGATGTCGAAGCGCAGCTGAGTGAGGCGCCCGGTCCAGTTTTTGTTCTTTCTGGCGTCGCCGATAGCCAAAGTCCAGTCTTCGGACCTCTTCATAGAAATGCCCACGCTCTTGCCCTCGGCGAGTCCCTGGTTCGCGGAAGTGGCGAAATAGAAGACGCCGTCCTGGTTAGTGGCGTTGCTCTTATAGCACACCGCGATGAAGGGGTAGTCTTTTATGTTTATGTTGTAGCAGATGTCGTAGACCGGAAGATAGATCATGGGATCCGGATGGTTGTCGTTTTTATAGAAATTGAACACGGCGCCTTCGCCTTCAACGTATTCCGAAGAAAGCTGGTATAAGGACTTCTGGGCGGGGCGGGCGGAGGTGTACCAGTCGTGCTCCGTATCGGTCAATACAGTGTAGTTCTGCAGGTTGATCTCCAGCATGGCGCCGGGCTGGGGGGAGGAGGAAGTGGAGGCCGCGGAGGAGGCGCCGGAGAGGGCGGAAGAGGAGGCCCGGGCAGAAGCGGACGCGGACCGGCGGCCGTTCGTTATTGCCAGGGCGGCAGCGGCAGTGAGCGCGGTCAACGCAATTGCTGTTATTTTAGTTTTTATTGTTCTTTTAGTCGTCATCTTTTGCCTTATCGCCTTTCATTGCGGCTTGCGTCAAATATAGTACGATGCGTTTATTCGTTCGGAGGTGCTGCCGCGTCAGAGCGCCCGCACGGTCTCGGACAACGTGTCGAGCTCCATGTCATTGGCCGAAGCCCTTACAGGTTCGGCGCCGATCTCTTCCATCCAGGCCCGCACAGTAAGGGTAGCCCAGGGGCCTTTGCCCGGTTCCCCGCCCGGCAGCGTGTTGGTCCAGAGCCAGTCCGGAGTGGTCCAGAACGCGAAGCGGGGAGCGATGGCCTGATATACGGGCCGGTCAACTCCGTTCTGCCCGTGGTGCGCCATCTGTACCGCGTCTGCCCTGAGCCCGCCGGGATACATATTAAGCAGTTCTTGGCCGCCTTCGACGCCCAGATCGCCCAGCACGAGCCATACGAAGTCGGGACGCCCGTTGACCCCGTCCGGACGCTTTTCGGTAAAGCGTATGACGGAAGAGGCGTTGTTGAAGGTGTTGACCGTTATGTTCGGGTTGGCGACGCGCATTATATCTACGGTCAGACCGCCGAAGACGAACCGGTCCCCTTTATTATATTTATATAATGTAAGGCCTGTGACCGCCAGCTCCGAATTGAGTTCCGGCAGCTGCCAGCCGAGAGAGGGATGTTCGGCCATGCCTATACAGTCCGGGAGAGGATAATACGCGAACTTAACCACTTCCGGCAGATCCGTGCGGCCCATGCGCTTATACTGTGAAAATCTGCGGAACACGCCGTAATGATCGTCGTGGGGATGGGTGAGGAGCCACAGGTCGATCCTGTATTCGCAACCGTACCGTTCCGCGGCCCATTTAAGGCGCCCCAGGAAACCTACGGTGTCTCCGGTCACGCCGCCGTCCACGACAATAAGGTGACGGTCTTCGGTGACGACTATGAAGCCTGTCATCTGCGAGGGCGTGTAGTTTTTCAACTGAATAATTTTCATGTCAATATCTCCCGTCCGAAGTGGGTCGATTTTCGACGACGATTATACCATTTCCGGAGAGGAAAGTAAACCTTCCGCCGCCGGGCCGAAAGCGGGGCCGGGAGCCCTGCCGTGGCCGGAGCCGGGGACAATGAAGAGCCGCGCTTTTTCTTTGTCCGCATCATGCTCCGGGCGCCCGGTCAACGAGGGTCAGGCGAGTTTTTCTGCAACTTACCGCCCGAAATCTACCACTTGCGCAAACGGTGTTGACAACGGTTTCCGGGTCATTTACAATCGCCTTGCAACACGGCGAGGGGTCCTTCTGAGAGGTGAGAAATTTGGACGGTTCCGACGTAAATAAAACGAAAAGAACGGTAAAGATCGAAATAGATCCGGAAGGCCCCGAGGAGATCGTGATCCGCTGCAGGGAACTGACGCCGGACGTGCTCAAACTGCAGGCGCGTCTGCTGTCGGACGGAGCGGACAGTGCGGAAGGAAGGCTGTCGCTGTACCTCGGCGAAGAGGAGCACCTGGTGGAGCTCAAAAAAATCCTCTATTTTGAGACCGCGGGCGGCCGGGTGGCGGCGCATACGGACAGACGCATTTATTACACTGATCTGAAGTTGTACGAACTGGAAGACCTGCTGCCGAAGAGCTTTATGCGGGTGTCCAAACCCTGTATCCTGAATCTGGAAGCGGTGAGCTGGCTGAGGCGCGAATTGACCGGCCCCTGCCGCGTGGGATTCGGGAACTGCGCAAAGGAAGTATTTATCTCGAGAATGTACTATAAGCCGTTCAGAGAGAAGTTAGACGAAATGAGGATGATCTTAAAATGAAGAAAAACGGAACGAAAATAATCTGGGGCATTTTACTGCTTATCGCCGCCGTCGGCCTTATCTTTTACGCTTTCATGCCCGGCCTGGCCGTGTTCACCGTGCCGGTCTGGAAATGGTTCATCGCCGCGGCTCTTGTATACTGGATCATACGGAAACTCGGTTTCGGAAAGAGTCTTGCAGACAGGCTCAGCATATTCGTCCCCCTGGCACTGCTGTTCTTCGTGTTCGAGAAGGAGATCGGGAATGCAATAGGCAGAGGCGGCGACTTCGTTAACAACTGGATAATCATAATCGCAGCCGTGCTGATCGACGTCGCCATCTTTGTGCTCTTCAAACACACCTGGAAGGTAAACAAGAAATTTTCCACCGGCAGTTCGACTTATACCGTCAACGGCGTGGAGACCAGGAACACCGTGGAAGGGCAGGATCCGGAAAATGCCAAAGAAGGGCGCAGTTTCCGCCTGGGCGACCATACCTGCTATATCGACGCGTACACCACGCCCGTGGCCAGCGTGGAGAACCAGCTGGGAGAGCTGAACGTTTACTACCAGAATACCGACGTGGGAGATCTTTCCACCCCTCTGACGCTGAACGTGTCCAATCAGCTGGGCCAGACGGTGGTGCACGTTCCGAGGAACTGGCACGTGGAACTCAACACCGGCAATTCCCTGGGCTCCGTCAACTGCCGTCCCGACGGTTCGATCACCATCCGGACCATCACGGTCAACGTGGACAACAAGCTGGGAGAGACTTCCATAGTGTCTCCCGACTGAGGCTTAAAAGCCTGCCTGGACGCGTATTGACGTTCCCTTCCGCCCGGTGATGAGCGCCTCCCACGCCGCTGCCGGGCGGTTCTTTGTCCTTGCACTTCGCCGAACGAAATTAGCAAAAATTAACAATAAAAAATCGCAAAAATTTTGTTGACAAGGGGAAGGGGCAAGAGTATAATGGCAAAGCTGTCGCTCAAGAGAGCGCCGCGAAAACGGCCCCGGACAGCGGATGGACCTTGAAAAAAGAACAGCGTAAAAATAACATATAACTCGTCAAAATTTTGAGTTGGAGCAAGAGAAGCTCGTAAAAAAATCACAAGCCAGTGCACCGAAAGGTGCTAAAGTAAAAGAGCTAAGCTTTAAGCTTGCAGATATTTAATCTGAGAGTTTGATCCTGGCTCAGGACGAACGCTGGCGGCGTGCCTAACACATGCAAGTCGAGCGATGACCGGAAGATGAGGCCTTCGGGCGGATTCTTCTGGGATTAGCGGCGGATGGGTGAGTAACGCGTGGGCAATCTGCCCTCCACTGGGGGATAACACAGGGAAACTTGTGCTAATACCGCATAACATCTTTTTAAGGCATCTTAGGGAGATCAAAGGAGCGATCCGGTGAAGGAGGAGCCCGCGTCTGATTAGCTTGTTGGTGAGGTAACGGCCCACCAAGGCGACGATCAGTAGCCGAACTGAGAGGTTGATCGGCCACATTGGGACTGAGACACGGCCCAGACTCCTACGGGAGGCAGCAGTGGGGAATATTGCACAATGGAGGAAACTCTGATGCAGCAACGCCGCGTGAAGGATGACGGCCTTCGGGTTGTAAACTTCTTTGGCAGGGGACGAAGACAGTGACGGTACCCTGAGAACAAGCCACGGCTAACTACGTGCCAGCAGCCGCGGTAATACGTAGGTGGCAAGCGTTGTCCGGATTTACTGGGTGTAAAGGGCGTGTAGGCGGAGCAGCAAGTCAGAAGTGAAATCTCCGGGCTTAACCCGGAAACTGCTTTTGAAACTGTTGCCCTTGAGTATCGGAGAGGCAGGCGGAATTCCTAGTGTAGCGGTGAAATGCGTAGATATTAGGAGGAACACCAGTGGCGAAGGCGGCCTGCTGGACGACAACTGACGCTGAGGCGCGAAAGCGTGG
>JAEFAM010000105.1 GCA_016287565.1 Clostridia bacterium | reverse complement strand
ATAGTCGTAGGCGTTCTGCTGGGCCGTTTCCGAAACGTCCGCCTGTGCTTCAGCCTCGGAGTTATACTTCTCTATGAGCGCCCAGTCCAGCCAGAAATCGGTATACTGCTTTTCGGTGATGCCGTAATAATAATTATAAAAACCGTCGCCCTCGTAGGTCACGTCTCCCACGGTCTTGTACTGCTCGTATTCGGCCTTTATGCTGTCAAGCACCTCGGCCCTTTCCTCATCGGTAAGCGTCAGCCCGGCGGTTTCGCACTCCTTCAGGCGGTAAATATACTCTTTCACGAAATTCAGCACCGAATTCTTGACGGTGGCGTTGCGGTCGATATTGTCCTCGGTGAGCAGCGTATAAAGGGTGCCTTCCTGGTTCAGCACCAGTGTGGAGAAGAATCTGAACTGGTTTTCGTATACGGGAACTCCGGCAACGCTGACCACCACCGGCCCCGCCGCGGACTTGCCGCCGCCCTTTTTACCTGAGCAGCCTATGAACGACAACGTTATGATCGAGATGGCGATGATCGCGATGATGCCCGCGACCGCCGCAAACGACGTTCCTGATGAGCCGCCGGACCGTTCCCGGCGCGAATCGAACTTCTTTTCCGCAGACATGCGGCGCCCCCTTATCCTTCGTAAAACGCACGGATGCCCGGACTTAAAACCTGCCCGGGATCATTCCGTGTCGAACATATCGCTCTTCATGGCGGTGAATATGTCGAACACGAAATAGAAATATATAAAGTTCACGATGGTCCTGAGCATCCAGGTAGCCACCAGTATGCACGTTGCCGCGGCTTCGCTGGCCAGCCCGTAGTGGATCGCCCACAGCGCCGCGTGGATCCCCAGCAGCACCAGCAGATATCCCAGGGTGCGGGGAAGCAGATACCAGCAGTAGCCGTTGACCATGCGGAAAGCGACTCCGGTGCCTCCCTTGCGGAAATATATCAGCGAGGGCAGCACGTAGGTTATGTAGAGCGCGAAGAACACCACCGCGAAGAATATCGCCACCGCCGTTATGGCGCACAACAGTATGGTGGGAAGCAGCATCCCGGCGGATCCCAGGAAGAACTGTTTCACGGACATAATGGCGGGTATGGCGGAATACATCACGGCCACGGTCACCAGCACGGTCAATATAAAGCTGATCATAAAGTAGAACGCCAGCTTGAACGTGTACCGGCCGATCCCCACCCGGTACTCGCCCTTCTTTTTAGGCTTGTCGAAGGTGGCGTTGGACAACTGGTTGAAGAAGCCCGAGAATATGAGCCCCAGCACCACGCACAGCGCGAACAGTATGAACAGTCCGGCGGCGATGGTCAGCAGGGCCACTTTGGGATTCCTGAAGAATTCGGCCACCGAATTGGCCAGGTCGTTTAGGATGGATATATAGTCGAATCCCTTGAAAAAGCCGAACGAAGCGTTGGCTCTGGTCCAGGGGTTGTACTGCTCCAGAGCGGTGGTGAGAAGCGTTATGAAAGCCACAAACAGAAACAGGCCCGGACGCTTTTTCGCTCTGCGCAGGCAGTTTTTGATGCTGTTCATATACGGCTTCCTCCTTCCCGGATGATAGGCGCCTTAGATCATACGACGCCACACTGTATTATAGTATAACATTCCGGGAGATTTTTCAAGAGGGAATGGGGAGGCACTTTCCTCGTTTCCGTGAAGATCTGCCGTTCCCATAGATGATTTAAGTCGGCTTTTTCCATTTGAGCCTGCCTGCGCTGTCTCCGCAATTTGAAAAAACAGAAAGTTAAGTAAAATCACGTTTTTTCACCGCTTTTACTTAACTCTGCTCTGCCTCTTCGCCAATATCGCTCATTTGATCTGGCCGTTATTTTGGGATGAGCAGCGAGGCTTTATGAACATTGCTCTTTTGGTTGTTTAAAAGGCATTATTGCAAAGAGCGCTCACCTGCAATTCAATTTTTAACCGATCTGCTCCGCGGTATTGCCAAAAATGGCGGACCATTTTTAGCTCGGAGACAGCGCCTGGCGCGCCAAACGAGCGACAACGTAAGTAAAATCGTAAAAAACCGGCCATTTTACTTAACTGCCATTTATTTGAAAACCTGAAACGGGCAGCAAAACGGCAATGACGGCGCCTGCGGGAGCGGCAGAGTGAAGTTGGGATATGGCATCGCCGTCATTTGGCGACACGTTGGCCTTCTTTTTGATGGGAGCAAGAAAAGTGCCAACGGTATCATAGATGCGGCGATGCTGCTGATGGAAATGCTGCCCGGTAACGGAATGAAGCGCGTTTCAGCGCTGGCGGCGGGCAAGGCCGATGAAATATTCGAATATGGCCTTGTGCTCCGGCCTTATGTGCTGCAGGAGCTCCGGGTGCCACTGGACCGCGGCCACCGGGCCGTGGCGGTCGTTTTCGGGAGCGTAAATGGCCTCCACGAGCCCGTCCTCATCGTCCCGGGCGATCACCCGGAAACCCGGGGCAACGCGCCTCACCGCCTGGTGGTGGTACGAATTGACCCTGATCTTTTTATCGGGAATCGGCCATATCTCTTCTTCGAAAGTGACGAAGTGGCCTCCCTCCGGGAAGGGCAGGGACTGGCGGTGGGGATTGCCGCCGCATGGCAGGGAACGGATCTGGGAAGGTATGTCCTGGTAGAGCGTCCCTCCGAAATATACGTTTATGATCTGTATGCCACGGCAGATGCCCAGTATGGGAAGTTTCGATTTCACAGCGGCGTCCAGCAGCGCGAACTCTCCCCGGTCCCGTACGGCGCATATCTCTTCCGTGTCGAACTGCCTGTAGGAGCCGTAAAGCGCCGGTTCCACGTCAACGCCTCCCGTGAGCAAAAGGCCGCCGCAGCCGGAAAGCAGCGCCTCCGCCTCGGCCTTGTCCTGGGGCAGGGGCAATATCTCCGGGTATCCTCCCGACGCTCTTACGGAGTTTATATAGCCCTGGGGCACGCTGTACCGGTCGCCGATCAGGGAGCAGGAGAGGCCAATCACAGGCATGCGGGAGTCATTGCCGTCCGTCATAATTCGAACACTCCTTCGTATACTTTTACGGCGCTGCCCGTGAGCCTGACGCCCCTGCCGTCCGCGGGGACGAAGACCATCAGGTCGCCGCCGGGAAGTTTGACGCGCACGTCCTTGCCCTTGTCCACGTAACCTTTCATTGCCGCCGCGTACGCCGCCGCAACCGCTGAAGTACCGGAGGCGAGAGTCTCTCCGTTGCCCCGCTCCCAGATGCGCGCTCTTAAGGAGGTGCGGTCGATGACGGCGCAGAATTCCACGTTGGTCCTTCCGGGGAACAGTTCGTGGTGCTCAATGGCGGGTCCCACCGAGGGCAGGTCTATGTTTTCGGGCGAGTCGGTGAATATGACGCAATGGGGGTTTCCGGTGGCCACTTTTATGCCTTCGAAAGTCTGGCCGCACACGTGGAGCGTCACAGGCGCCTCTTCGAGGCTGACCCGGCCCATGTCGACTTCCACCGAGCTTACCAGGCCGTTCCTGAGGTACAGCCTGGCGGAATATACGCCAGAAGCGGTCTCTATGGCGAGGACCTCTTTTCCGGGATCTGCGATACCTTTATCGTGGAGCAGTTTGGCAACGGAGCGTATGTTGTTGCCTGCCATTTTGCCTTCGCTGCCGTCTTTGTTGAACGTGCGCATCTTTGCGTCCGCGATGCCGGAACTTTCGATCAGCACGATGCCGTCGGCGCCGATCCCCGTATGGGCTTCGCAGAGCTCGGGACAGAGGGATTCGGGGCAGGTGACCGCGCCGTCGAAGTTCTCGATGAATATGTAGTCGTTGCCGCAGGACTGCATTTTGGTGAAGGGGATCTTCAGCCTGGAGGTGCGCATGCGGCAGATGTCTACGGGTTCGATATTGTCCTCGGTGAACCGGCTTCTGACGATCTCGGCCAATGCCAGCAGCGTGTCGGCGGAGGTAAGGCAGGGGATGCCCAGCTGCATTGCCCTCATATGAAGGAGCGTGTAGTCTCCCAGCGTGCCGTCCCGGACCGCTCCGGTGTACGCGATGCAGCCTATCTTTCCGGCTTCCATCAGCTCCCGAATGGCGCTGCTCTCGGTGGCGTTGGGCAGTATCTCTGCCTTAATGCCGGACCGTCCGATGGCCTCTCCCGTGCCGCCGGTGGCAAATATTTTGATCCCTGCTTCCGCGAATATCTTGGCGGCGGGAAGTATCTCCGGATAATCCGATTCGTCCACGCTTATAAGTATTCCCGAAGGAGAACTGCCGCCGGAATTAGTGCGGCTCATGCGTTTCGTGTCAAGGAACAGTCCCGACGCCCGGAGTCCCTTGAACAGCGCTTCCGCCATGTTTTTGCCCAGCCCCAGCACTTCGCCGGTGGATTTCATTTCGGGGCCAAGTATGGAGTTGGCATCCGTCAATTTTTCGAAGGAGAATACGGGCACTTTTACGGCGCAATATGGAGGCACCGGGGCAAGGCCCTTGTTCTGCGGATTGTCCAGCGCCTGCTTTACGACGGCGAACTCCGGCTTTTCCGCCAGCCGCGTCAATTTCTCTCCCAGCATCACTCGGCACGCCAGGTCCGTCATGGGCACTCCCGTCACTTTGCTGATATAAGGCACCGTCCGGGACGCCCGGGGATTGACCTCGATCACGTACAGCTCGTCGCTGTAGATCAGATACTGGATATTGACCAGGCCTCTGGTGCCCAGCGCCAGCGCCAGCTTCCGGGAACAGTCGCATATCTTCTTCAGGAAGCGGTCCGTGAGATTGTAGGGAGGATACACGGCTATGGAGTCGCCGCTGTGGACGCCCGCACGCTCTATATGCTCCATTATGCCGGGGATCAGCACTTCTTCTCCGTCGGAAATGACGTCCGCTTCCAGCTCGATGCCGGGCATGTATTTATCCACCAGCACCGGGTTGTCGATGCCCTGCGCAAGTATCCTGGACATGTATTCTCTCGTCTGGCTTTCGTTCCTTGATATGGTCATGTTCTGGCCGCCTATGACGTAGGACGGGCGTAGAAGCACGGGATAACCCAGCGTTTCGGCAGCTTCGACCGCCTCTTCCATTCCGGACACGCCCACGCCCCGGGGCCGCCTGATGGCATATTTTTCCAAAAGCGCGTCGAACCGCGCCCTGTCTTCCGCCAGGTCGATTCCTTCCGCGGAAGTAC
>JAEFAM010000030.1 GCA_016287565.1 Clostridia bacterium | reverse complement strand
GAGTCAGCCCCGTTATGACCTCTTCGATACCTCTCCGTATTTGTTTTTTGTGCGAACTTTGATAGGCAACTGTAAGGCGCCTTTTCTTTTTCCTGCAAGCCAAAGTCGCGAAAACCGCAGGAAAACGAAGCTTATGCGAGAAAACGTGAGCTTTCACGCTGTAACGAGTGACGAAACCGAGCCGCTTTCGAGTCAGGGCCGTTATGACCACTTCGATACGCTTCCATAATATATTGACCGGGCCATCTTGCCGGCAGAGCGAATGATACCACATCGGAAGGCCAAAAGCAAGGGAAAATAAAAGAGCTCGCGGGACATGCGGCGGGATCATTGGGTAACGTTATTTGCTTTTTGGAAGGGTGATGGTATAATTTTTCTCCGGGCGCGGGGGAGAAGCTTTCGACCTTGCGTTTTCGGGCGATCGACATTGCGGGAGTTTACAGATGGGTCTTAGCAAATCCGAGTGGAGAAGAATATTGACGGAGCGTGGCAATTCGCTGGACGGCGAGTACGTTGCCGCGTCTGACGCTGCCATACTGGAACGGATCCTTGACCTGGACGATTACAAACGTGCGCGCACGCTGTTTATATACGTCAGCCGCGGGTTCGAACCGGACACGCGCAAACTCATCGAAATTGCTCTCTCGGAAGGTAAGACGGTGTGCGTGCCTTATATCACGGGAAAGGGCACTATGTGCGCGAAGCAGATCGACGGCCCGGGATCGCTGGAGCAGGGGAGATTCGGCATATTGACGGCACCTGCGGACGCTCCTGTGTTGCAGAAAGAGGATATCGACCTGGCGGTCATACCTTGCCTCGGGGCCACGAAAAGGGGAGTAAGGCTGGGCTACGGCGGCGGCTATTACGACCGCTATTTTTCCGGCGAAAGAGGGAAAACTAAAGCCTACGTGCTCTGCAGGGAGCGGATGACGTGCGAAACGCTGCCTGAAAACGGTTTTGATGTTATTTTCGACAGGATCGTCACCGAAAACGTTATTTATTTTGTTGACACGTGACAATTCCCTGTTGTATACTGTAATATGGCTTTGAGCGGATCTATGTTCGGCTAAAATATACTTGGAGGTAGTTTTATGAAGAGTTCGGATATACGTAATGTTGTATTTCTGGGACACAGTGGCGTAGGTAAGACCACAGTTGGAGAGTCAATGCTTTTTATTTCGAAAGCGACTGACAGGTTAGGGCAGATTGCCGACGGAAATACAGTATTAGACTACGATCCGGAAGAAATCAAGCGCCACGTTTCGGTGCAGGCAGCTGTTGCCCCGTGCAACTGGCAGGGTAAAAAGATCAATATCATCGACACCCCCGGATATTTTGATTTCGTCGCGGAACAGATGGAAGGCGTCAGAGCCGCCGATTCGGCTGTCATCGTAGTGGCGGGAGACTCGGTCTCCGTCGGCGCCGAGAAAGCCTGGGATCTGGTCACCAAGGCCAAGATGCCCCGCATGTTCTTCGTGAACAGGCTTAACGAAGAGAACGCCAACTTCGAGGCTCTCTACAGCTCCATGCGCGAGACTTTCGGAACTTCCTGCGTTACCCTTCAGCTTCCCGTTTTCGAGAACCGCACCATGGTCGGTATGGTAGATACCGTTAAGATGGTCGGATACAAGATCGGCAAGGACGGCACCTTCGTAGAGGACGCCATCCCCGCATCCGTGAAAGACGAAGCCGAGTCCATCCACAACGACCTTAAAGAAGCTGTCGCCGAGTCCGACGAAGAGCTTATGATGAAATATTTCGAAGGCGAAGAGTTCACCGACGAAGAGATGGTCAAGGGCCTTAAGAAGGCTATCGTGGAATGCACCTGCGCCCCCGTGCTCGTAGGCGCTGCCAACGAGAACACCGGCGTCAAGAAGCTTCTCGACTTCATCGTAGAGTATCTTCCCGATCCTACCGAAGTTCCCGCCATCGTGGGCACCGACAAGAACGGCAACCCCGT
This sequence comes from Clostridia bacterium, assembly GCA_016287565.1. Taxonomy (GTDB): domain Bacteria; phylum Bacillota; class Clostridia; order UBA1212; family UBA1255; genus UBA1255. The sequence goes on along the minus strand of JAEFAM010000030.1, from coordinate 24,293 downwards.
TGAGATCAAAGTGGACGTCAACGGCGCGCCTCTCGCGTTCGTGTTCAAGACCATCGTCGATCCCTTCGTAGGCAGGCTGTCGATCTTCAAGGTCTACTCCGGCGTTATCAAGGCGGACAACCAGATCTACAACGTCAATGAAGAAGCCGACGAGCGTTTCACCCAGGTGTTCACCATGCGCGGCAAGAAGCAGCAGCAGGCTGCCGAGATCATTGCCGGCGACATCGGCGCCGTTTCCAAACTGACCGTCACCCAGACCAACGATACTCTGGGCACCAAGGCCAATCAGCTCGAGCTTCCTGCCATCGTGTTCCCGGAGGCCCAGATCGTGCAGGCCATCACTCCCAAGACCCGCGGCGACGAAGACAAACTGAACTCCAGCCTTGCGAGACTTGCCGAAGAGGATCCTACGTTCCACTTCGGACAGAGCCCCGACACCGGCGAAGCCACCGTGTCCGGCATGGGCGAGATGCACATCGATATCATAATGAGCAAACTTAAGACCCGTTACGGCGTCGGCGTGGATATCTCCGATCCCAAGATCGCTTATCGCGAGACCATCCGCACGAAAGTTTCCGCAGAAGGACTTCACAAGAAGCAGTCCGGCGGCGCAGGCCAGTACGGTAAAGTCGTCATCGAATTCGAACCCGGCGAGAAAGACGAACTCGAGTTCTGCGAGAACGTATTCGGCGGCGCAGTGCCCAAGCAGTTCTTCCCCTCAGTCGAGAAAGGACTTCAGGAGAGCGTTAAAAAAGGCGTCCTGGCCGGATATCCCGTTGTCAGACTTAAGGCGACGCTGGTCGACGGTAAATATCACCCCGTCGACTCCAAAGAAGTTGCTTTCGTGTCCGCTGCCAAGCTGTCCTTCCAGGACGGTATGAAGCGCGCGAAACCCGTTCTTCTCGAACCCTTCGTGACCGCCAACATCTACGTTCCCGACCGCTACATGGGCGACGTTATGGGCGATATGAACAAGCGCCGCGGCCGTATCCTCGGTATGAATCCTATCGGCGGAGGCATCCAGGAGATCGTTGCCGAAGCTCCCATGGCCGAGATGACCAGATACGCCATCGACCTCAGGGCAATGACCCAGGCGAGAGGCAGCTTCCATACGGAATTTGCCCGCTACGAGGAAGTGCCTGAGATGATCGCTCAGAAGATCATCGAAGAGGCCAAGAAGAATGCCGCCGACAACGAAGATTGATTAGTTGTCACAAACGCGAAGAAAAAACGCAGAGCCCGGACGACGGGCTCTGTTTTTTTGTCCGCAAATCAAAATTAAACTATTGACAACGCATTTTCAGTAGTGTATACTTCGGACACTTGGCTCCTTGGTCAAGCGGCTAAGACGCCGCCCTCTCACGGCGGAAACACGAGTTCGATTCTCGTAGGAGTCATCCGGAAAGTGCTGTCGGAACACCGGCGGCACTTTTTTTATGCCCGCGGGAAACGGAACTGCATTGACGGCCCTCGTCAATTCCTTGACAGAGTCCGCATCGAAAATGTAAAATCTTGACGCGGCAGCATAAATTGACCGGCTGCGGCGGGAACTGCATTTGACACCGGAATTATTATGGGAGAGTACGTTTTGGAACTGCCTGAAGTATTCAGTGAAAAGATAAGAGCGCTCATAGGAGACGAAGAATTCGGGCGGTACGTGTCCGAACTCGACAAGCAGTGCGTGCACGGCCTTCGCGCCAACCGCTTAAAACTCAGTTCGGAAGCGCTTTGCCGCCTTCCCGGTATGGACGCCGTCATCAGTTCCGACCACATGGTGCCCTGGTGCGACGACGGTTTCTATTTCGATATCGACCCCGAAAAAATGCCCGGCAGGATGGCTTATTACCTTGCCGGACTTTATTATATCCAGGAGCCCAGCGCCATGTATCCCGCGGCCAACGCACAGATAAAGCCGGGGGAGAGAGTGCTTGACCTCTGCGCCGCTCCGGGCGGGAAAAGCCTCAGGGCTGCTTCCGATCTGGCCTGTTCGGGACTGCTCGTGTCCAACGACATCAGCGCCGGTCGCGCCGGTACGCTTCTTTACAATCTGGAGCTGGGAGGCGTCCCCAACGTTACCGTCACAAATTGCTCGCCTGCAGAGCTCAGAGAGAGGTTCGGAGAGTATTTCGACGCGGTGTTGATCGACGCGCCGTGCTCCGGGGAAGGAATGTTCAGAAAAGATCCCAACGCCTTAAAAGAGTGGCAGAGTTTTACAACCGAAAAATGTATGGAGATGCAGAGGGGAATATTGACCGAGGCCGCCGGACTAGTAAGGCCCGGAGGCAGGATCGTTTATTCCACGTGCACTTTCGATATGGGCGAAAACGAATCGATGATGGAATGGTTCATGCAGGGCCATCCGGATTTCGGCCTGGCGGAGATGCCTAAAACAGGCGGCGTGGCGGACGGCAACGTAACCGGCTCTCACCCCGAATCGATCCGCTGCGCACGGCTCTGGCCTCAAAGCCTGCAGGGGGAAGGTCAATTCGCGGCGATGCTGGTAAAAGGATCCGGCAACGAAATTGACGGCGATGACGTTTCTGGAGGACGGGACGGCGAGAGAAAAGCTGAAAAATGCCGCAGCTACCGCCGCCTCCGCCAATATCCGGAAGAGCTCAGAGCGTTTGCCGAAAAGAATCTCAACCTGTTGCCCTTCGACGGCTGGAACTTCTACGTGATGGGCAATTTCCTGTACGCCTGTCCCTTCGAGCCCTTTAACATTGACCGCCTGAAAGTCCTTCGCATGGGCGTCCAGATCGGCGAGATCAATTACGAAAAATTAAAGCCGTCTCAGCAGTTCATAATGACGCTGCGCAGCGGCGACTTCAAGCGCAAATGCGAACTGGATCCGTTCGGAAACGACGTAAAAAAATACCTTCGGGGCGAGTCCTTATGGGTAGAAAACGCTTCCGACGGCTTTTCCGCCGTGTGCGTCAACGGCTTCCAGCTGGGCGGCGCAGAGCTGAAAGGCGGCATGCTTAAAAATCTGTATCCGAAAGGCTGGAGGCGCATCATATGAGGCTCGACAGGTATCTTTCGAATATGGGGCTTGGGTCCCGGAAGGACGTGCACAAGCTGATCGCATCAGGCGCTGTGAGCGTTGACGGCGATACGGTAAGAAAAAAGGACGCGGCCGTGCTGGAAGGCGAACAGACCGTTTCCGTAAACGGCAGAGAGATCAGATACAAACCTTTCGTGTACATAATGATGAACAAACCGGCCGGGTACGTTTCCTCTACCGAGGACGCGGACGGGCCGCCTGTTACCGAACTGCTGGGAGGCAGTTACTGTTCCTACGGCCTGGGCGTTGCCGGAAGGCTGGACAAGGACGCGGAAGGCCTTCTGCTGCTGACCAACGACGGGGATCTCATCCATAAGATCATCACGCCGGACAAAAACGTGGTGAAAAAATATTATTGCGAGCTGAAGTCGGATATATCCGATGAAGACGTTGAAAAGTTTGCGTCCGGCATAACGCTTCGCGACGGCACGAGGCTGAAAAGCGCCGCTCTGGAAAAGACAGTCCCCGAAGAAGGGAGCGCAAGCGCCTGCGCCGCGGTGGTCGGTATAAGAGAAGGTAAATTCCATCAGGTAAAAAAGATGTTTTTTGCAGTGGGCAACGAGGTGCTTTACCTCAAACGCCTCAGCATAGGAGGCCTCCGGCTGGATCCGGGGCTTGCAAAAGGCGGATACAGGGAAATGACTAAGGAAGAGGCCGAAAAGGTATTTTCGCGGGAGTGATCATATGAACAGACAGACGGCGGAAAAATTGCGCTTTTTCATGGGCGGCATGGAAGGCAGGATCGGATCAGGAGACATATTCAAGGTTGGGGCAATATTCAGATCTGGCCTGAAAAATTATTCGTTGACGGCGCCGGTCAAGCCGGGCGAGAAGATCTGCTTCAATTTCTCGGGCAATACCTACGCGTTGACTTTCCCGGAATTTACCGATTTCATATGCGGCATCGTGCCGGACTACGACGAGCTCCTGCTGGTGTTCAGCGACGAGATAAAGGACAATCAGTTTTATTGCCGCGATAAAGACGTGACTTTCAGGACTGCCGAGCCCTCGGTCTCCGGAGAAGGAAAAACGGGCGCATCCGGAAAAGGCCCGATCGGCGCCGATCAGCTTCACGAAGTCGAAAACGCCGTCACAAGGGCCTCTATGAGCAACCGCGCCTACTATATAAAGCCCGAAAATCCCAGAGCCGCCGAGATGCTGAAAGCCATCGGCGTCATGGGCCCCAACGGAAAGATCAAGAACGACAAGATCAGGAAATTCAACCAGATAGACCACTTTATAGAACTGATCGATCCGATGCTTAGAAAGATATGCGAGGCCAGGGCCGCTTCGGGAAAAGACAAGACGGTCAATATCGTCGACTGTGCCTGCGGCAAATCCTACCTTTCGTTTGCGCTGTGCTACTATATCCGCTTCGTGCTGAAGTCACAGTGCTATGTTACAGGCCTGGACTACAACGCCACCGTTATCGAGGATTCAAAACAGATCGCCAATGCGGTGGGATATACGAATATGAAATTCGTCGAGACCGACATAGGGAAGTACGAGCCTGACAGGGAATACGACCTGCTGATATCCCTTCACGCCTGCGATACTGCCACGGATCTGGCGCTCAGGTTCGGCATCGATCACGGCGTGAAGGCAATGGTGTGCGTGCCCTGCTGCCACAAAGAGATGAACTCGCAGAATTACGTAATCGACGGACTTGAGCCGGTGCTTAAATACGGAATATTGAAAGCTAGGATCGCAGACAGCCTGACCGACGGATTGAGGGGACTGTACCTGGAAGGGCTGGGTTACGACGTTTCCATGGTAGAATATATCTCGCCTCTGGACACTCCGAAAAATCTGATGATGAGGATCGTAAAAACCAGGGAACCGGATATAAAAGCCATTGAAAATTTCGGCAGAATATGCGACAATCTCGGCGTACGGCTTTCTATAGCCGGGAAGAGATAAGGAGCGGCTTCGATGGGAGTCTTCGAAATCATTTCACTTTTAGGCGGCCTGGCCATGTTCCTTTACGGAATGCGGCTGATGAGCGGAAGCCTTAAGGAAAGTTCTTCAGGAACTCTTAAAAAGGTGATGGAAAAATTCACCAGAAATCCGTTTACCGGGTTTCTGCTGGGCGTTGCCGTTACCGCGCTGATACAGTCTTCCACCGCCACCATCGTGATCACGTCCGGCCTCGTGGCCGCAGGCATCATCAAAGCCAAAAACTCCGTAGGCATCATAATCGGCGCTAACGTAGGTACTACCGTTACAGGCCAGATCATCAGGCTGATCGACCTCAACGGAAGTTCTTCCGGCTGGCTCCGGATATTCCAGCCTTCCACTCTCGCGCCGGTGGCACTCATCGCCGGCATCATAATGATAATGTTCCTGAATTTCCGAAATTCCAAAACGATAGGTTCTATCGCCATGGGTTTCGGAATCCTTTTTTCCGGCCTGATGAATATGACCGCGGCTGTCAACAGCCTTAACGAAAGCGGCATTTTCGAGCACATTTTCACCAGCCTGGGATCCAATCCGGTGCTGGGTTATCTGGCCGGCGCCGGAGTGGCCTTCACTCTGCAGAGCTCCTCTGCCACCGTAGGTATACTGCAGGCGCTGTCTACTTCCGGGCAGCTCACGTTTAAAGCCATATACTCGGTGCTGGTTGGCGTCTATCTCGGAGACTGCGTCACCACTGCCATCGTCTGTTCGATAGGAGCCAAGGCCGATGCGAGGCGCGTAGGCATAATCCATATCATTTACAACCTTTGCAAGACCGTGCTGGTCTTCTCCGGCGTTGCCATCGCTTTCGCCGCGGGCTGGCTCAGCGGCTTCTGGGACAAGCCCATATTCTCCGGCGGCATTGCCGATACGAACACCATTTTTAACCTGGGCTGCGCCGTGCTGCTGTTCCCGCTGCAGGGAGTTTTCCTGAAATTGTCCGAGAAGATCGTTAAGGACAAGCCCGGCGACAGGAGCAAATACCAGGAGAGGCTGGACGCCCTGAACCCCGTGTTCTTCAGCACTCCGGCGCTGGCGTTCCGAAGCTGCTACGACGTGCTGCTGGCAATGTTCGACGCGGCCCGGGACAATATCGTTAAGGCCATCGGGCTCCTTCACAAATTCGATCCGAAGGTCATGGAATCCATCCGGAAGGAAGAGGACGAAGTGGACGTGATGGCGGACCGTTCTTCAAGCTATCTCGTACAGTTCTCGTCTCATCTTAAGACCGATCTCCATATAAAGATCATGGACCAGTACTATAAAGTCGTCACCGAGTTCGAACGTCTTTCAGACCACGCGCTGAACATCGCGGAGACTGCGGAGGACCTTGACAGGACCGGACTGGAATTCTCCGACGCAGGCATCAAGGAGATCAAGGTGCTGACGGACCTGATAGAACGCATACTGGACGTGACCAGGCAGTCTTTCTCCAAGAGAGACGTCGACGCCGCCAGAGCCATCGAGCCCCTGGAAGAAGTGGTGGACGATCTGGTGGGGGCGCTCCGGGATAATCACCTTACCCGTATGAGGGAAGGGCGCTGCAACGTGATGGTAGATTCGGATTTCTCCAACCTGATGTCGGATCTGGAGCGTATCTCGGACGTTTGTTCGAATATCGGCGTGGCAACGGTGGCCCGTGTGGATTACGAGCTGGCCAGCCAGGCGCACACGTATATTTCCGCGCTGCATCAGGGCAAGGATGAAGAATTCAACGCCGCGTACAACGCCGCTCACGATGAATATTTCGCAAGACTGGCAGATATAGAATCGGCAGCCGAACCTTCTCAGGGAACTGCTGCCGGAACTGCTGACGATATTATCGAAGGCCCGTCGGATTCAGCGGGCGACTCTGTTTAAACACTCGAGACCAAGCCTTATACCGAGAAGATTGTCCTCGATGCCTTCGAATTCGATGGACAGGAATCCGTCGTAGCCGTTGGCTTTGAGGATGCGGATGCATTGACCCACCGGAACAACGCCGTGGCCGAGTATGGCGCCTCTTAGCCAGTTCTGTGCTCTGGTGGGGAACCAGCCGTAGCCCGGGCTTTCCTGAGTGCCTGCTTTATAATGAAAATCTTTGCAGTGAACGTGTTTCGCGTAGGGCGCCATGATGCTTACGGACTTCACCGGCTCCTCGTCGGCGCACATAAAGTTGCCTATGTCCACCAGCGCTCCGAAATTCCTGTGATCCACGGTATTTATCAGCTTTTCAACCCTGTTTGCGTCCTGCGAGAAATAGCCGTGGTTTTCGGTCATGGTCCCGACGCCGACAGACTCGGCGTACTCGGTGACTTTCCGGCAGCCTTCCGCCAGACGGGGAAGAGCGTTGTCGTAACCGATACCGGCAAGCTTTCCGTCGGTGCCTCTCATTCCGTATGCCACGTCGTGGCGCATATTGGCGACGCCCAGTTCGACGGCGAAATCCACCTGGGCTTTGATGCGGTCAACTTCTTTTTCCAGGTCTCCGCCGGAGCCGTACAGGAAATCGGCGCCCACGCAGTATGATACGGTCTCGAGGCCGTTGTCCGCGGCGATCTTCCTGCAGCTTCTGGCAACGTCTTTGCTGAGTCCCTGCGTCCAGCCGCCTTCCACGAACTCGATGCCCTCGAAGCCCATTTCCGCCGCTTTTTCGATGACCTTTTCTATGCCCAGCCGGTCGACGTAACCTCCGAAACTGTATGTGCTGACTGAAAATCTCATTGACGTACACCTCTCGTAAAAATAGTGGCTTAATGATACCCGGTATTTTCGGAATTGTCAAAAAAATTGTGGCAAATTTTAAAAAAAATATTTGACAACCACCTCCTGCCGCGCTATAATCCTCGTTGCTGTCGGAAACGGCGGCTGAATGCGCCCATAGCTCAACTGGATAGAGCGTCTGGCTACGGACCAGAAGGTTGTGGATTCGAGCTCTGCTGGGCGCGCTCTCAAAGGCTTACCGGAAACGGCAGGCCTTTTTTGTTATCACTTCTTATCGCTGCTTATTGACTACCGTTCCGCAAATTGAGTATAATTTCAGCGTCTATATCACAGCCGGGAGGTCCGTATTTTATGAACAACGACGCACGGTTCGAGCTACTAAAAAAAAGAGTCGGCGGAGAACGCCGCAGAGTCGGTTTCGAGTATACCTTCGGAATGAAGCCGGAGGAGCAGATGCTCATCACGCCCGCCGACAAATACGCCCGCAGGATAATGGGCGAGATCGAGTTTGCCCTGCAGATGGACAGATTCGACGAGAACAGCGGCATGTATTCCAGGCTCATATCCAACGCGATAGATATACTGGAGCAGGCGCTGAACGTTGACGGGACGATAACCAGAAGCGTGTGCATGAAGGCGGAAGAAGCGCTGATGCCTATGAATCCGGACGCCAAGGATTACGCCCTGATATTGTGCGGACACGCCCATATCGATATGAACTGGATGTGGAGCTACAACGAGACCGTTGCCGCTACCATCGCCACGTTCACCACGATGTGCAACCTGATGGACGAATATCCGGATTTCACGTTCTCACAGTCCCAGGCCTCCACTTACAAGATCATAGAAGAGCACGAGCCGGAACTGATGGAGCGGATCAGATATTACATCAGGGAAGGACGCTGGGAAGTCACTGCAGGAGCCTGGGTGGAGACCGATAAAAACATGCCTTCCGGCGAGTCGCTTGTGAAGACCATCGAATATACCAAAAAGTACATGGAAGAAGTATGGGGCGTTCCCGCGGACAGCCTGGAGATCGACTTCTCCCCGGACACTTTCGGGCACAGCCGCCACGTTCCCGAGATAGACACATACGCGGGCCTTAAATATTATTATCACTGCCGGGGCACGGACGACCTGATCCTCTACAAGTACAGGTCTCCTTCCGGCGCGGAGATACTTATGTACCGGGAGCCTTACTGGTACAATTCCGGCATCACGCCTCATATAGGCATCGGCCTTCCCGGACTCATCGGCAGGATGGGCGGCCTTAAGACCGGGCTCATCGTCTACGGAGTGGGAGACCACGGCGGCGGCGTTACCAGGCGCGACGTGGAGAACGCCATAGATATGATGTCCTGGCCCATCTTCCCGAAGATCAGGTTCGGCACCTTTAAAGAGTTCTTCAAGCTGGCCGACAGGCCCGAGATCAGGGCGGCGCTGCCGGTGGTGGACAAGGAGATCAACTTCCTTTTCGACGGCTGCTATACAACTCAGTCCAGGATCAAGCGCGCCAACCGCCAGGCGGAGGCGAAGCTCATCGAGGCAGAGGCAATGTCTGCGCTGGCCGGGACTGTCGACGGAGGTTTCAGGTACAGCTACGACAGGTTCGAAAAAGCGTGGCAGAACGTACTGTTCACACATTTCCACGATATATTGACCGGCTCCTGCGTGCGGGACAGCCGCGACTACGCGATGGGCCTTTATCAGAAGGCGCTGGCGGTGGCCGAGACCGAGGAGAACAGGGCGCTCCGGGCAATTTCCGAGCAGATCGATTCTTCCGTTTTCGTTGCCGAAGCGGGAGGCGAAGATCAGGATGGGGACGAACTTCCGGACTATCCTTACGGGTCAATGTCGGAAGGGGCAGGCGTGGGTTACGGCCTGGCCGCCTGGAAGGGCATACCGAATCCTGAGCGCGGCGCGGGAAAGACCAGGATATACAACGTTTTCAACCCGGCTTCCGTGCCTTTCAGCGGCCCCGTGGAGATAGTGGTCTGGGACTGGCCCGGAGATTTCGGAAGAGCGTATTTCACCGACTGCACCGGAGAGGAATTGACGTTCTCGCACTATGCGGGGCAGCAGAGGTACTGGGATCACAGCTTCGTCAAATTCCTGGTGAAACTTGAACTGCCTGCGTTCGGATATACCACGATCGCGCTGAGAGAGCGGGAATTGACGGAATATTCGTCACACTTCTATTGCCCCGACTGGGGAAGGCTGGGCTACGAAAACAGCCACGTGCTGGAAAACGACATCATCAGGGCGGAATTCGACCTTGAAACCATGAACCTTAAGTCGCTGTTCGACAAAGTCAGCGGAAGGGAGATGCTCAGGGCCGACGGCCACTCCGGCATCGTGCTCATCGACACACAGGACAACCATATGACCGCCTGGACCATAGGCAGATACCTCAGGAAGACTCCCGTTACGGACGTCAAGCGCATCGACAGGATGGACAGTGGCCTGAGGCGCGGCTACAGCTTTACGCTTACGGTGCTGGGTTCAGAGATCAACGCGGAGGTCACGTTGGATGAAGGCGCGTCTGCTCTCAGCTTTCATTACAGCGTCGACTGGAACGAGCGCTCCGGAAGGACTCTGCCGCTGCTGGCGTTCATGCTTTCGCTTAAAGAAAGGCCCGAGGAATTCATATGCGACGTGCCTATGGGTGTTACGGTGAGAAAGCCCGAAAATCATGACGTTCCCTCGCTGACCTTCGTGGCGCCCCTGTCCGTCAACAGGCTGAGCGCCCAGAGATCCAGGACGATAGTGCTCAGAAACGACTGCAAGTACGGCTACAGGGTCTTCGGAGACGAGCTGATACTGTCTCTCATCAACACGGCCCATTTCCCGGATCCGGCGCCCGAGCGGGGACAGCAGGATATATACCTGTACGTGGGCGTCTGCGAGGCGGAGGCGGCAACCCTGCTGGGAGAGAGCGAACTTATGATGCACACGCCTAAAGCGTTGCCCACGGCGGCCCATTTCGGAACGATCCCCTCTGAAGGAACGCTCCTTGACGTAAACGCCGAGGGAACTGTGGTGACTTCCGTAACGCGCACCGAAGGCGGCGACGTAAAGATAAGGTTCAACCGGCCTTCCGACGGCACCGATCTCGTGGAGGCTTCCACGGCGGAGAGCGCAGGAGAAACCGAAGTGCGACCTTATTCCATCGGCGAACTGGTCTTCTGACCGGAGGTGTTTATTATGGAGAAAATGTGGGCCGGCAGGACTGACGGCAAAACGGAAAAAGCGGCGGATGATTTCAATTCGTCAATTCGCGTCGACAGCAGGATGTACCGCGAAGATATAGAGGGCAGCATCGCCCATGCGTCAATGCTCGCAAGGCAGGGCATCATAACGCCCGAAGAAGCCGCTGCGATCATCGGCGGCCTGAACGAGATACTTGACGGAATCAGCTCCGGAAAGATCGAGGTGGACAACGACGCGGAAGACGTCCATATGTTCGTGGAGCGTCTGCTCACGGAGAAGATCGGTGACGCGGGAAAGAAACTTCACACCGCCAGGAGCCGCAACGACCAGGTGGCGCTGGACTCCAGGATGTATTCCAGGAACAGGACGAAGGAAATTATCTGTTCGCTAAAGAAACTGATCGCGGCCTTGTGCGGCAGGGCTGAAGAATACAAGTCCGTGATACTTCCAGGATATACGCATCTTCAAAGAGCGCAGCCCGTGACTTTCGGACATCATCTTATGGCGTACGCCATGATGTTCCTGAGGGATACGGACAGATTGACCGACGCCCTGAAGCGGGTCAACGTAAGCCCCATAGGGTCCTGCGCCCTTGCCGGTACCACCTACGATACCGACAGAAAATACGAGGCGGAACTGCTGGGCTTCGACGGCGTGTGCCTGAATTCCATCGACGGAGTGTCAGACAGGGATTTCTGCGTGGAGCTCGCCGCGGATATTGCCATCGTGATGATGCACCTTTCCAGGATGGCAGAAGAGCTCGTATTGTGGTCCTCCTGGGAGTTCGGTTTCATATCGCTCTCAGACGGATATACCACTGGATCGTCCATCATGCCTCAGAAAAAGAACCCCGATATGGCGGAGCTTGTCAGGGGCAAGACCGGCCGTGTGTACGGCGATCTGGTGGCTCTCCTGACGCTTTTAAAGGGCCTTCCGCTGGCGTACAACAAAGATATGCAGGAGGACAAGGAAAACCTCTTCGACGCCTTTGAAACGGCCCTGGCGTGCCTTGAGATCACCACCGGTATGATAAGTACGATGACCGCCCGTCCGGACCGTATGAGAGCCGCCGCGGGAGAGGGATTCATCAACGCCACCGACCTGGCAGACTACCTGGTAGGCAGGGGGCTCCCGTTCCGTGACGCTTATAAGATATCCGGCAGGATCGTGGCTTACTGCATCGAAAACCGCCATACCCTCGAAACGCTTCCTCTGGAAAAATACAGGGAATTCTGCGGCAGGTTCGACGAAAAAGTATACGAGGCCATCGATCTGGACGAGTGCGTTAAGAGGCGCATCAGCGAAGGCGGAACCTCCGTGGCTTCGGTGGAAAAACAGATAAAGGCCGTTAGAGAGAAACTTGAGGAGATCTAAGGGTTATGAATAAAAACGGCGGTAAAACGCGCAGGGCTTTAACGATCTTCGTTATCGCGGCTATCGTCTGCTGCCTTGCGGCCGCTTCGTCCTGCAAAGGGGGATCCGGCAAAAGCGGAGAAAACGAAGGCGTGTATCAGAACGGAAAAGCGATCCTTAAAATAGGCACCGTGTTTTCAGACGATTCGGAATTGACGGACGTGCTGGGCGAGCCGGCAGACCGGCAGGAAGCTGCCAGCTGCCTCGGGGCAGGAACCGACATCACTTTCACATATGACGGCTACAGCTTCACGGCATATCCTCACGGCGGCGCGGAAAGCGGTCAGCACCGTGTAGGCCTTATAAAGATCAACCGCGGCCAATATTCTATCTCCTCCGGGATCAGCGTAGGGGACGATATCAGCGACGTTGACCTTTCCGGTTTTGAACTGGTCGTAAACGCCTATTTCGCCTGGTACGACGCATGCAGCGTGGCGTTGTCCGTCGACAACGGCACAGTGGCCAGGATCGTCATCAGCGAAGGAACGCAGGAAGATTGACATACGGCCTATGACAGGCCCCGATCTGTGCGTTTTTTAGAAAAAATATTAAAAAAACATTAAAAAAGCAGTTGACAGGCCCCGGCGGGGTATGTTATTATGCGCGTTGCGGGTCAAGCAGAAGTGTTCGCTTCTCACCTCGCGGGACGGACGTCCCCGGGTAACGCATTGAATATCATCAACTATGTTGCTGCTTTCAGTGTAATTATGCGAACCGGACCTTGCCTGGTTCGCTATTTTATTGTGGAGGTGTCTGCTATAAACAAAGAAGGTCTGATGATCAATGAAGATATTCGCGAGAAGGAATTGCGCCTTATCGACGAAAACGGTACGGTTTTAGGTATTATGTCAGCTAAAGATGCGCAGCTCATCGCCAACGAGCACGAGACTGACCTTGTTATGATCGCTCCCAACGCTAATCCTCCCGTATGCAAACTGATGGATTACAAAAAGTACGTATTCGATCAGGCTAAGAAGGAAAGAGACGCCAGGAAGAATCAGAAGGTAGTCAGCGTGAAGGAAGTCAGGCTGAGCATCGGTATCGGCGACCACGATTTTAATGTAAAACTCAAAAGCGCCATTAAATTTCTTGAAGAAGGAAACAAAGTCAAGGTTTCCGTATTTTTCGGAGGCCGTGAGCTCCGGTACACCAACGAAGGCGAGATCCTTGTGGACAGGATGGCAGAATGTCTCAAGGATTACGGCGTAATGGAAAAACGTCCCAAAATGGAAGGCAGAAAAGTAATGTCCGCCATCATTAATCCCAAATGACCGCTGTTTTATAACGGAACACATACGTAATACGAAAGGAAATGATTTAAAATGCCGAAAGTAAAAACTCACAGCGCAACTAAAAAGAGATTCAGACTGAGCGCTAACGGTAAAGTGAAAATGAGCCACGCGTTCAGACGTCACAGGCTTGTAACGAAACCCCGTAAAGCCAAGAAGGGCCACAAGATCGGTGTGTACGCTTCCGATGCGAACGCAGCTACCGTAAAGAAAATGATGCCCTACGCAAAATAAGAGAAGGAGGAAGTTACAATGTCAAGAGTTAAGAATTCAGTTGCCACCAGAGCAAGACGTAAAAGGACCCTCAAACTCGCGAAGGGATATTTCGGCAGAAAGAGCACCGTTTTCAAGACCGCCAACCAGGCCGTGATCAAGTCTGCCATGTACGCGTACCGCGACAGGAGACAGAACAAACGCAACTTCAGGAAACTCTGGATCGTACGCATCAACGCCGCCGCCAGAGCCAACGGCATGTCCTACAGCACGTTCATGCACGCCCTGAAAGTCAACAACATCGCCCTCGACCGCAAGGTCCTCGCCGATATGGCCGTTTCCGATAAGGAAGGCTTCGCGAAACTTGTGGAGCAGGTGAAAGGCTGATATTTTAAGCCGGCCGCGCTGCCGGGCACATTAAAATAAAGCATTTATGGACAAGTTTTTTGCAGACATTAAATGCGTCAGCAGCATTTCAGACGAACGGATCGCTTTCATACGTAAGCTTTCCTCCGGGAAAGTTTACTCTGAGAGCGATCGTTTTTTTCTGGAAGGCGAACGGGCGGTGTCTGAGATACCGCACAGGAAAGGCGCCGTAAAGACCGTGATCGTCAGCAACTCATTTGCGGAGGATGTCGACGGATCGGGCCAGAGGCGGGAACTGATAAAGTCTTTAAGAGAGACGGGAGCAGCATTCATCAGAGTCACGGACAAGATCTTTTCGGCATTGTCCAAAACGGTGACGCCCCAGGGCATCGCCGCTGTGGTGATGAAGCCCGACTTCGGCAAACTGGAGCAGAAGCTTTCGGAGGCGAGACGGGTGCTCGTCCTGGAGAATATACAGGATCCGGGCAATCTGGGCACATGCATCAGGACGGCGGACGCCTTCGGCTTCGACGCCGTCGTATTGACGGACAACTGCGTGGACGTTTTCAACCAGAAGGTGCTGCGCTCCACGGTCGGTTCGCTTTTCCACCTGCCTGTATACAAGTTTCAGCAGGGGACGTTCAGGCTTTCCGTCCTTATCAAGGAGAGCGGCATAAAGCTGTTCGGCGCCGATCCCAGAGCAGGTATCGACAGCAGGAGCGCAGGATTTTCCGGCGAGCGCTGCGCCGTGATAATAGGGAACGAGGCCAACGGCCTTACCGACGTTGCCCGTACGGTTTCGGACTGCCTGGTAAAGATCGATATGGCGGGCAACGCCGAATCGCTGAACGCAGCCGTTGCCGCCGCGGTGCTGATGTACGAATTGTCCGGAAAATAATTACAAAAGGGGATATATCATGAATCTTCACGAACAGTGGTTAGACAAATTAAGAGCAGGCACCAGACAGCAGAACAACGATCTGCTTCGGGACTATTACGGAAAAGAGACCGAAGTCTACAGGACCATCCTTGCGGACAGGATCGAGACTTTTTCCGGCACGGCTAAAGAGTTCGGCGAAAAGTTCGGCCTTCAGCCCTACGAAGTGGGAGCTTTCATCGACGGCATCAACACCTCTCTCGAAACTCCCGTGGAACTGAAGGACCTGGAAGAAGAGACTCAGCTGGACATCAAGATCGTCTGGAGAAACCTGTATAAGAACATGCTCAAGGCGAGAGCAGACTGGCTCTACTCTCTGAGCGAATGGGACGCCTACTATACCGAAGAAGAGCGCAGGGAGATCACCAGGGAATTCCGCTATTCCCAGCAGGCTCACAGCGTAAAAGTTGGAAGAAACGATCCCTGCCCCTGCGGCAGCGGAAAGAAGTACAAGAACTGCTGCGGACTTGAATGACGGATTGACCGGGCGCGGTTCGATCTGCGCTCAGATCTCCAGCAGCATTTCGGCAATATCGTTGACGATGGATTCCGGATCCCCTAACATGGCTCCGGAATTTTTTATTATGGCGACGGAGGCGCGAAGCGCGTTATAGATCTCCTGCTTGCTGAGCCTGGTGCCCCTGAGGCCGTTTGCCACTATCTCTCCCAGATCCGCGTCCATTGCGTCCGTGTCGATATCCACGCCGGTGATCACGCCGCCGGAAACGTTGAGCCCGGCGCGCACCAGGCCCCAGTCGAACTTTTTTTCGATATTTACGCCGAAGGGGAGCGTCTGGCCGTAATTCCAGTCCCAGGACGAGAATTTCAGGTATTTTTCATAAAACTTGTCGGAGCCGGGAACGCTTTCGGGCACCGTGACGAATGGAAGCTCTACATCGCAACCCGTTATCTGCGAGATGACCGGATCTACGTTGACGACGTCCTCGGAGGGAGCGCCGTATTCGTTTATGAAGGCGGCTGCAAGCCGGGCTTTCAGGCCTTCGATGCTGATGTCGCCGCTGAGCTCAGAGAGATTGACCACTCTGGATCTTACGGAGGCCACGCCTTTGGCCGCGATCTTGGCGGTGGAGACTTTCAAATATTTCTGGAGCTTCGTAAAATCGGCGTTCACCAGAAGCGTTCCGTGCATCAGCCCGGCCGAGGAAGTGAAGCGGAACGCGTTGCCGGAAAATTTGCGCCCGTCGGAGGTGACGATGTCGTTGCGGCCGCTGAACACCGCGTCGATGCCGTATGAATTGACGGCCTCCAGTATCACCTTAAGCTGCCTGTGGAGGTCGTAGGAGGTCCTGCCGACGATGAAACTGTAGCACAGGTTGCCCAGGTCGTGGAAAACGGCTCCGCCGCCGGAAGTCCGCCTGGCGAGAGTGCCCTTGTCCGCCCTGAGCGCGTCGGTCCTGCACTCGTTCCATGCGTTCTGGGATTTGCCTATGACCACCGTATCGGCGTTCTGCCAGAGGTAAAGGATCGCCTTGTCCCGCTCATCCGGCCCTGACTTTACGGACTCGGTGAGAAGCTCCTCGAGAGCCAGGTTGAAATGTGGATCGTATGAATTTGAAACGTATATTTCAGTTCTCATAATGAAGCTCCGCCGTTTGCGCGTCCGGCTTTCCGTATCCGGCGCCCCGAAAGGCCTACCGTGGTCAATATATATCTTTTTCTCCCGCCGGTCAATAGTCTTGAATTTGCTCCGTCGATAGTGTAAAATTATCACATCATCCGAATGATCTGTTGGAGAAGAAACGATGGCGGACAAAGGCTCTTATATAACCGAAAACGATGAAATGCTCGTTACCGACGAAGCGCTCGCTGTGATAGCGGGAATGGCGGCAATGGAAGTCGACGGCGTCGCGGGCATGAGTTCCGGTTTTACGGGTGGCCTCGCCGAAGTTCTTGGACGGACAAATCTCGCTAAAGGCGTTAAAGTCATATCCCGTTCCGGAGTCACGTCCGTGGATATCTACGTGGTGGTCCGCTACGGCGTCAGGATCCCCGAAGTGGCTTTCGAGATCCAGGAACACGTAAGAAGCAATATAGAAAACCAGGCGGGCATCGTGGTGGATTCGGTCAATATCCATGTACAGGGTGTGGATTTTTCTGAAGTGAAGGAGGAAGAGACTTGAACTTTTTCTTTCGTATTTTAACGGCTGTATACGCCCTGGTATCGGCGGTATTGAGCGCGCTTCTGATGATATCTCCTTTCGCAGAAAAGGGGATCATGAAGAGCTTCCTCGACTGGGCGGACGTGACGCTCTACAGGTCGGACAAGTACAACGTGGTGCTTTTCCTGGCCGGGCTTCTGCTGCTCCTGCTGAACCTGTTCATACTGTTCTCGGGCCTGAGATTCAAGGGCGTAAACAAGTATATCTGCTTCAAGAACGACTCCGGCCAGGTGAGAGTTTCCGCCAGCTCCGTGGAGAGCATAGCGCTGGGACTGGCCAGAAAGAGCCGCAACGTAAGAGAAGCCAAATCCAAAGTCAGATTCAAGAACGAATCCGTGGAGATACTGCTGAAGCTTTCGGTCTATCCCGACACCCACGTGCCGAATCTTTCCAGGCTCCTTCAGAACCAGATCAAGGACGCCGTGGAGAGCATGACGGAACTGACGGTAAGCAAAGTGGATATAAACATCGACGGCGTTCACGCCGCTCCCGCCGACAAGGAGTGATGACGCATGCTGAGACGGTTTTATAAATTCTACAGACAGAATTATTTCCCCATCAACGGCGCCATCATAGGGCTTCTGGTGGGACTTTCGTTCCATTTCCTGGGTATCATTGCCACGCTGTTCCTGGCGCTTACCACCTTTGCCGGATACTGGATCGGAAGACAGCTGAAAAAGGACAGGTCGTTCCTGCGGAACCTGCTGGACAAGATACTTCCTCCAGGCAGCTACCGTTGATGTTACGTGCGGCCGCAGTTATTTGTTTTTTTAGGAGATAATCGTTTATGAGCAGACGTGATTCACGTGAAGCCGCGGTAAAGATAATATTCCAGAACGAGTTCATCGACAGCCGTTTAAGGTCCGGCGGAGATGAAGGCACTGAAGTTTCTTCCGAAGATATGATCGCCATGTTCCTGGAGAGCGCAGACGAGAAAGAGGCGGCGAAGATCGACCGCTCTTTTATCGCCGGAGTGCTTGACGCGGTGCTGGCCCACGTAGAAGAGATAGACAAGATCATCAGCGAACACCTTGACGCGGACTGGAACATCAGCCGGCTCTGCAAGATCGACATGGCCATACTCAGGGAAGCAATTGCCGAGATCGTATACTTAGAAGACATACCTGTGAGCGTTTCCATCAACGAAGCCGTGGAACTGGCCAAGAAGTTCAGCTATCCCGAGGCTTCTTCATTCATCAACGGAATTCTCGGAAGTGTCAGTAAAAATGGTTGAAGATCGTTCCGGATACGGTTATTCAGGATACGGTTCCGGCTTCGGCCTCAGGTCCGGGTCCGGCCCGGACAATGATCTTTTTGCTGCTTCCGGCATGAGCCGCGCCCCTGCGCCCAGAAAAGCGCTCCGGGTATCGGACGTCAACAACTACATAAAATCGATCATCGCGTACGATTCGAACCTCAGCGGCATTTACGTCGAAGGGGAGATCTCGAATTTCAAAAGATATTCATCGGGCCACGCGTATTTTTCTTTGAAAGACGCCGGGTCCGTGCTCAAGTGCGTGATGTTTGCGAACCAGTACCGGAAGCTGGCGTTCGCGCCTTCGGACGGCATGAAGGTCATCGCTTTCGGCAGCGTCAACGTTTACGAGCGTGACGGAGTTTACCAGCTGTACGTCGACAGCCTTCAGGCGGACGGCCTGGGCGCCCTCTTCGAAAAGTTCGAAGCGCTTAAAAAGAAGCTGTATTCGGAAGGGCTTTTCGACGAAGAACACAAAAAAGAGATACCGTATCTGCCCAGGGCCGTGGCGGCGATCACTTCGCCTTCGGGGGCGGTCATCCAGGACATCAGGAACGTGACCATGCGCCGTTTCCCGGGCATGAAGGTGATCCTGTATCCTTCTGCGGTGCAGGGGGCGGACGCTCCGGGAGAACTGATAGCGGCGCTTAAAAAAGCGCAGGCGGACGGGCTTGCAGACGTTATCATTATAGGGCGCGGAGGCGGATCGATAGAAGACCTCTGGGCATTCAACGACGAAAAACTTGCCCGTGAGATTTACGCCTGCGATATTCCGGTGATCTCCGCCGTGGGGCATGAGACTGACTTTACCATCTGCGACTACGTGTCCGACTTAAGGGCTCCCACGCCCTCTGCGGCCGCGGAACTGGCCGTGCCTGAACTGGTGTCCGTAATATACGGCCTGGATCAGGCAGAGAACAAACTGGTATCCGCCGCCAGATCCGTTACCGCTTTAAGGGCGGAGGCTTTGAAACGGGCGGAAGCAGGGCTCGGCATAAGGTCCTTCGAACGGCTGCTGGAGCATAAAGGAGAGACGCTGGAAAGGTCTTCCGGGCGGCTGGATTCGGCGGTCAGGAACAGAATGACGGTGTCGGGCCTCATGCTGAACAGGTTCGAGTCCGTATTGAACGCATACAGCTACGAAAAAGTGCTTAAGAGGGGTTTTGCCCTCGTAAAAGATAAAAACGGAAAAGTGTTGAAGAGCGCCGGAGAACTCTCCTCGTCAGGCGAGGGACAGGTCGTAATGAGCGACGGAACGGTTAACATCAGAGTGGAGGAATGAGAAAGATGTCTGAAGGACCCGAAAAGGAATTGACCTTCGAAGAGGCCATGGAGAGGATAGAGGAGATCACCGGCAGCATAGAGAGCGGCAAACTGAAGCTGGAAGAGAGCATTGCCGCTTTCGAAGAAGGCAGCAGGCTTATCAAGTTCTGCCGGGCGAAACTGGAAGAGTACGGCAAAAAAATAGATGATATTTCCGGGAGTGAGGACAATGAGTGAATTTTACGACCTGTTAACGAGTTATGCCGCTTACACCGATCAGAAACTGAACGAACTGCTTCCGCCCAGGGACAATTACCAGAAGAAGATCTACGACGCCATGCGCTACAGCCTGCTTGCGGGAGGCAAGCGCATAAGGCCCGTGCTTACGTACGTTTCCGCAGAGCTGTTCGGGCTGGACAAAGAAGTAGTGACGCCCTTCGCCCTGGCCCTGGAAATGATCCACACTTCGTCGCTCATACACGACGACCTTCC
Source organism: Clostridia bacterium (assembly GCA_016287565.1). Taxonomy (GTDB): domain Bacteria; phylum Bacillota; class Clostridia; order UBA1212; family UBA1255; genus UBA1255. Next base: position 3,955 of record JAEFAM010000030.1, on the reverse strand, counting down.
GGCCATGGACAACGACGACTACCGCCGCGGCAGGCTTTCGAACCATAAAAGATTCGACGAAGCTACCGCCATTCTGGCCGGAGACGCGCTGCTGACGTACGCTTTCGAAGTTGCCGGAAACGGAGCTTCTGCGCTGGCCGAGTCCGCCTTAAAAGAGGGCAACGCCGAGCTTGCAATAAACGTATCGAAGGTCGTGCCTGCGCTTGCGTTCAGGGTGGGAACGGAAGGAATGATAGGCGGACAGATCATCGACCTGAAAGCCGAAAACACCACTATCGACGGTGACGAGCACGAGGCTCTCTGCGCTATGAAGACGGGTTGCCTGCTGACCGTCCCCGCCGAGATGTCCGCGCTGGTGGCTGGCCGCTGCGGCACAGAAGAATTCGAGCTGCTGAAAGATTATTCCATGGCCGTGGGAATAGCGTTCCAGGTCAAGGACGACATCCTGGACGTGGAGGGAGACCCCACCATACTGGGCAAGAACGTGGGAATGGACGACGCGGACAACAAGACCACCTACGTCACGCTGTACGGCATCGACGGCGCCCGGATCAAGCTGGAGGAACTGACCGCCAGGGCAAAAGAAAACTGCAAAAAACTGATGGAGATACCAGGCTGCGTGCCTGAAAAAGCCAGATTCCTGTACGACCTGGCGGAATACCTGCTGGAAAGAAAAAATTGACGGAAATAAAAGAAAGAACAGACGGAACGACCGATGGGGGAGTTTGACGGCGCGCTTCAAAAGCTCGGTTCCATGAGCGGCGAAGAGTTAAAAGATTTATGCGCGCGTCTTCGCGAAAAGATAATCGAAACGGTCAATTCCAACGGCGGCCACCTGGCTTCGAACCTGGGCGTCGTGGAGTTGACCGTGGGTCTTTATACCGTTCTGGACCCTTTCAGGGACAAGGTCGTCTGGGACGTGGGCCATCAATGCTACGCCCATAAATTATTGACCGGGCGGGAATACGGCTTCGAAACGCTTAGAAAAAGCGGCGGGCTCAGCGGTTTTCCTTCTGCTTCCGAAAGCGGCGCGGACGCCTTTGAGACCGGCCACAGTTCCACTTCCATATCGGCGGCGCTGGGATTCGCCAGGGCTAAAAAGATCACCGGAGAAACGTACGACGTATGCGCGGTCATAGGAGACGGCGCGTTCGGCAGCGGCATGGTATTCGAAGCTCTGAACGACGCGGGCCAGTCCGGCGAAGACGTGATCGTGATCCTGAACGACAACGGCATGTCCATCTCTCCCAACGTGGGGGCTCTCCACAAATATCTCATCCGGCTTCGTTCCGGCCGCGGCTACATAAAGGCAAAGGGCAGAGTCAAAAGATTCCTGGACAAATTAAAAGGCTTCGGCGCTTTTCTGGAGCGCAACATCCAGCGCGTAAAGAGCCTCATGCGTTCCGCCGTGGTGCCCGAAGGCGAACTGTTCATCGAGCTGGGCTGGAAGTATATAGGCCCCATCGACGGCCACGACATAAAAGCGGTGGCGGACGCGGTGGAAAAGGCCAAGATGATAGGCGGTCCCGTTATAATCCACGCCATAACCCAGAAGGGAAAAGGCTACGCTCCGGCAGAAGAGAATCCCTCTTATTATCACGGCATCAGTCCCGACGGCGGCAAAGTTACGGCTCCCGCATCGTTCTCCAGCTGCCTGGGCGAGACGCTCTGCCTGCTGGGAAGAGGAAACGACAAGATCACCGCCGTTTGCGCGGCAATGGTGGGAGGCACCGGCCTTTCGCCTTTTTCCACCGAATTTCCCGAAAGATATTTCGACGTGGGTATCGCCGAAGAACACGCCGTAACGATGGCTGCGGCAATGGCCAGATCGGGCCTGAAGCCTTTCGTGTGCCTCTATTCCACGTTTTCCCAGCGCGCATACGATCAGATGCTCCACGACATTGCTCAGCCCGGCAACGGCGTCGTGATGTGCCTTGACAGGGGCGGCGCGTCAGGTCCCGACGGGCGGACTCACCAGGGGATCTACGATCTGTCTTTCCTGAACGCCATGCCCGGGTTCGTTGTCGCGGCGCCTGCGGACACGTACGAGCTTGAGATGACCGCCCGCCTGGCAGCTCGATCGGAGGCGCCTTTCGCCATCAGATATCCTGCGAAAGTTCCTGCGCTTTATTCGAATATAGGATCGTTTCCGGCGCTGGAGACCTCCGCTTATCTGGACGTGGAACCGGGCAGGGGCTTCGTGGTATTCGATTCTGTAAGCGTTACTGACGCGACTGACGGTCCGGATTACAGTAGCAGGGCGCCGGTGGTATTCATGGCGCTGGGCGTAACGGTATATGAAGCGCTCAGGGCTGCGCTGATCCTTAAAGAGCGCGGCGTGCCTTCTGTAGTTTTTTCTGCCAGATTTCTGAAGCCTCTCGACAGTGAAGGCATACTTCGGCTGCTCCGGAAATATCCGGATTCTGCGGTGGTCACCATGGAGGACGGAGTGCGCAAAGGCGGGTTCGGTTCGGAGGTGTTGACGCTGTGCGCGGAGCACAAACTGAACGCGGACAGGATATTTACCGCCGGATACCCGGACGAGCCGGTGGCTCACGGCACTATAAGAGAGATATACAAAAAGTACGGGCTTGACGGCGAGAGCATCGCCGAAACGCTCTTAAAGGACAATATTTCGGGCGGGGGCGGCAATGAGGCTTGATGCGTATCTGGCGGAAAAGGGATTATACGTCAGCAGGACCAGGGCCGCTGGGGCAATTAAGGCTGGCTGCGTTTCCGTAGGAGGAAAGGTGCAGCTGAAACCCTCATTCGAAGTAGTTGACGGTGCGGACGGTCCCTCCGTAGTCTGCCTGCCGGACCCCCTGAATTACGTGGGACGCGGCGCGCTGAAGCTGGAATTCGCGCTTGAAAAGTTCGGTATCGACGTGGCGGGGCTGGACTGCATTGACTCCGGCGCATCCACGGGCGGATTCACGGAAGTATTGCTCAGAAGGGGAGCCGCGTCGGTCACCGCCGTTGACGTGGGCCACGGACAGCTGCATGAGTCTCTCAGGAACGATCCGAGAGTGATCAACGTGGAAGGCACGGATATACGCGCTTTTTCTCCCGGAAAAGAATTCGATTTCCTCTCCGCCGACCTTTCTTTCATATCCCTTTCGCTGGTATGCCGCAAACTGGCGGAGCTCTTAAAAACCGGCCGGATCGCGGTGGTGCTCTTCAAGCCCCAGTTCGAAGTCGGAAAGAAAGCCGTGGGCAAGGGCGGGATCGTACGCTCCAGAGAAGAGTGCGTCAAGGCCATGGACGCGGTGACGGCGGATTTTCGCGTCAACGGGCTGGAAACGGTGGGCTCTGCGGTTTCGCCCATAACCGGCGGCGACGGCAATACGGAATATCTTTTATGGCTCCGGCGGATTTTTTAGGCAAGTTGTAAAATTAAATGACGCAAAATAATGACTCATCGAGTCAAAACTGGTAGAATTAAAGCGACCAAACCAAATTCGCCAGGAGGACAAGATGAGTCAAGAGGAGTATAACAAAAAATCGGCAAAAAAGAAACACCTAAAAGAAAAAGACAGATATCAAATCGAGGCACTGCTGAAAGCAAAGAAGAAAGCAGTAGAGATAGCCGAGATTATCGGGTGTAGTAAGAGAACAATCGAGCGAGAAATCAAGCGAGGACAAGTAACACAGCTCACAAGCGAATATGAGTATGTAAGCGTGTATAAGGCGGACGTGGGTCAGCGGATCCATGAAGAGAAAGCACAGAACAAAGGACGGCCGCTCAAGATCGGAAAAAATCATGCATATGCACAGAGAATCACGGAATTGATCTGTCTGGAGAGATATTCGCCGGATGCGGCGAATGCTCAGTACAGAAAAGAGCGCAACGGTCAGAAAGTGGTATGCACCCGAACGCTGTACAGTTACATTTGGAATGGCCTGTTTTATGGGCTTGAAAAGGAAGATCTGCCGCGCAGAGGAAAACGAAGAACAG
>JAEFAM010000104.1 GCA_016287565.1 Clostridia bacterium | reverse complement strand
CGTGAGCCGCAGCTTCCTCAACGCGCCCGCTTCCTCCTGAGACCTGCGCCAGTTCTCGGTGGAAAAGGCGTAGAAAGTCACGTACTTTACGCCAATGTCCGTGGCGTGGGCGATCATCTTTTTGAACGCCTCCACCCCGGCTTTATGCCCCGCCGCCGCAGGAAGCATGCGTTTTTTCGCCCAGCGCCTGTTTCCGTCCGGTATAATGGCAATATGGCGCGGCACCTCTAAAGATGCCCCGCCATCGTTCAGTTTCTGTTCCAAGGCGCCGGTCGACGAAGCGGTACCGCCCGTCAACGCGCCGTCTTTTAATTCAGCCATCGTCAGATCTCCATCAGCTCTTTGTCCTTGTCGGCGACGACCTTATCGATCTGGGCAATATGCTTGTCGGTAAAGTTCTGGATCTCTTTTTCGCTGTCCTTCTGCTCGTCCTCGGTGATGATGGATTTCTTCTTCTGGTTCTTGAAGAATTCTATGGCGTCCCTGCGGACGTTCCTGACCGCGGTCTTGGCCTCTTCGCCGTAGGCCTTGGTCTGTTTGGTCAGCTGGATACGGCGCTCCTCGGTGAGCGGCGGGAATATGAGCTTGATCACCTTTCCGTCGTTCTGGGGATTGATGCCTATATCTGATTTCTGTATGGCTTTTTCGATCTCTTTAAGAGCCGAGCCGTCCCAGGGCGTGATTATCAGAAGGCGCGCCTCGGGGACCGAGATGCCTGCGATCTGGTTTATGGGAGTTTCCGTGCCGTAATATGATACCGTGAGTCTGTCCAGAATGGCGGGATTAGCTCTGCCTGCCCGGACGGTGTTCATCTGATCCTTCAGCATGCTGATAGTTTTATCCATTTTGTCAGTGAATTGTTTGTAATCGTCTTTGTTAAGCATAATTCTGTCACTCCTTTTTTATAACCTTATGGCGGGATTTTATCACAACCGGGCCGGTCTTGGCAAGTGAACCGGCTCAGGCGTCCCGGAGAGCCTTCGGGATCACAGCTTTTTTTCGAAATCTTCCATGAACTGCACCAGTTTTTCCACGCCTTCCTCGGGCATGGCGTTGTAGATGGAAGCCCTCATTCCTCCCACGCTGCGGTGGCCTTTGAGGTTCTTGAACCCCTTCTCCTCCGCCTCGGCAACGAACCTGGCGTCAAGCTCCGGATCTCCTGTTACGAAAGGCACGTTCATGATGGACCTGTCCTTGCCGCTTACGGTAGCGTGGAATATATTGCTGCCGTCCAGGAAGCCGTATATCATATCTGCCTTGCGGCGGTTGACCGCGGCGATCTGCTCTACTCCGCCCAGGTCCCTGAGCCATTCCAGCACCAGTTTGCACATATAGATGGCGTAGGTGGGAGGCGTGTTGTAGAGAGAGGCGTTCTTTGCGTGGACGTTGTAGTCAAGCATTGCCGGCAGCGTCTCGGGCTGTCTTCCCAGCAGATCTTTTCGTACGATGACGATGGTCAATCCCGCAGGCCCCAGGTTTTTCTGGGCTCCGGCAAATATGAGGCCGAACCTGCTCACGTCCACGGGCTCGGACAATATGCACGACGACATGTCGGCCACCAGCGGGCGGCTGCAGGGAGGCACGTCGGTGTACCTGGTGCCGTAGATCGTATTGTTATAGCAGATATGCACGTAATCGGCTTCCGGATCGAACATCTCGGCGGTGAGCTCGGGGATATACGTGTACGTCTTGTCCTCGGAAGAAGCCACCACCCTGGGAGACGCCAGCTTTTTAAGTTCAGCGTACGCCCTTTTGGTCCACATGCCGGTCATCACTATATCCACTTTTCCGGAACCGACGGCCAGGTTCATGGGGATCATGTCGAACTGGAGCGAAGCGCCTCCCTGGAGGAAGAGCACTTCGTAATCATCCGGCACGTTCATGAGCTCCCGGAGCAGCTTTTCGGCCTCTTTGATGATGTTGTCGTACACTTTGGAGCGGTGGCTCATCTCCATTACGGACATGCCGCTGCCGCCGTAGTTCATCATCTCGTCGGCCGCTCTTTTAAGGACCGCCTCGGGCATCACAGCGGGGCCCGAGGAAAAATTATATACTCTGTCGAACATCGTTAACCTCGTTGACTGTTTTTATCGCGGCGCGTGGTGCTTCACGAAATGAGGGTGCCCACTTTTTCGCCGCAGACGGCGCGGATGATATTGTCCGGGTCGCTGACGCCGAAGACGTGGATCTTGACGCCGTTGTCCCTGCAGAGAGATGCGGCGGTGGAGTCCATGACCTTGAGGTTTTTGGAGAGCACCTCGTCGTGGGTCAGCGTCGTATACTTCTTGGCGTTGGGATTCTTATTGGGATCGTCGTCGTACACCGCGTCGACGTTCTTGGCCAGCAGTATGACGTCCGCGTCGATCTCCACTGCTCTTAAGGCCGCCGCCGTGTCGGTGGTAAAGAAAGGATTGCCCGTGCCGCAGCCGAAGATGACGATACGGCCTTTCTCCATATGCCTGACCGCCCTGCTCCTGATGTAGGGCTCCGCGATCTGGCGCATCTCGATGGCGGTCTGGACTCTCACCGTAAGCCCCTCCTGCTCCAGGGCGTCCGCCAGGGCAAGGGAGTTCATAACCGTGGCAAGCATTCCCATATGGTCCGCCCGCGTCCTGTCCATGGTCTTGCTCTGGGCGCCGCGCCAGAAGTTGCCGCCTCCGACAACTATGGCCACTTCCACGCCCATATTATGGATAAGGGCAATATGATGGGCCACGTCGGAAAGCATTTCCTGGCTCAGCCCGAAGCCGCGTCCTCCGTCCGCAGGTTTCCCGGCCAGAGCTTCTCCGCTGACTTTCACAAGCACTCTCTTGTAAACAGGTTTCTTTTCCATAACTTGAGGTCCTTTCCGCTCTTTAGTCACTTTTTTCGCTTTTTTGTTTTAAAAAAAGGGGTTATTTGCTAACCCCTTTTAAGTGTCCCTGTTTTCTTATCACTCGGCGTCTTTCGCGATGCCCTCGCCGCGCTCGAAGCGGACGAAGCGGCGGATCGTGATCTTCTCGCCGATGACGGCGATGAGGGAGTTCAGGAGATCCTTCACCTTGATCTCGGGATCCTTCACGAACTGCTGCTCAAGGAGGCAGTTCTCGTCGTAGAACTTCGTGATGCGGCCTTCGACCATCCTGTCGACGATCTTCTCGGGTTTGCCTTCGTTGAGCGCCTGCTGACGAAGCACCTCTTTCTCTTTCTCGATGTCGGCCTGAGGAACGTCCTCGATGGAAACGTAGAGAGGAGAAGAAGCTGCGATCTGCATGGCCACGTCTCTCACGAAAGAGCGGAACTTCTCGTTCTGGGCCACGAAGTCGGTCTCGCAGTTGACTTCCACCAGCACGCCGATGCGGCCGCCGCCGTGGATGTAGCTGTCGACGATACCTTCGCTGGCGACTCTGCCCGCTCTTTTAGCAGCCGCGGCAAGTCCTTTTTCGCGAAGCAGCACCGCTGCCTTGTCCATATCGCCTTCCGCGTCAACGAGGGCTTTCTTGCAGTCGTTGATACCGGCAGAAGTTCTCTCTCTTAATTCTTTGATCATCTGAATGGTAACTTCCATGGTAATATCCTCCTGTAATATTTATCATTCCTGAGTCTCGGTCTCGGCCTGGGTCTCGGCTTCCGCCTCGAGCTGGGCCTCCATGCCTTCCTGGCCTTCGCTGCCTTCGATGAAAGCGTCTGCCATCTTTCCGGCAATGAGCTTAACGGCGCGGATGGCGTCGTCGTTTCCGGGGATGACGTAATCCACTTCGTCGGGATCGCAGTTGGTGTCAACGATGGCGACTACGGGTATTCCGAGTTTCCTGGCTTCGGCCACGGCGTTCTTCTCGACGCGGGGGTCGACCACAAACAGAGCCGAAGGAAGCCTCTTCATATTGCGGATACCGCCCAGGTTCTTCTCCAGCTTCTCGCGCTCGTTCCTGAGCTGAGTGACTTCCTTTTTGGGAAGGCGGTCGAAGGTGCCGTCGGTCTCCATGAGATCCAGTTTGTTGAGACGGTCGATACGGGTGCGGATCGTCTTGAAGTTGGTGAGCATTCCGCCCAGCCATCTGTTGTTTACGTAGAACTGGCCTGCTCTGACCGCTTCTTCGTAAATGGAATCCTTCGCCTGCTTCTTGGTGCCGACGAAAAGGATCGTGCCGCCGCTCTTGGCGATGTCGGAAAGGAAGTAGTAAGCTTCGTCGATCTTCTTAACTGTCTTCTGAAGATCGATGATGTAGATACCGTTTCTCTCAGTAAAGATGTACTCCGCCATCTTGGGGTTCCATCTTCTGGTCTGGTGTCCGAAATGCACACCGGCTTCCAGAAGCTGTTTCATAGAAATAACTGCCATATTTTTTTCCTCCTTGTTTTTTCCTCCGGCCGCTTCATCTCCGCGGAGGGACTTTCGCCAGGATACCGCGGATCGGCTGCCGTGCGTTCTTTGACAGCACCGGGTATTATAACAAATCGATTGGCGGGAATCAACCGCTATTTTTTACTTTTACGCCTCTTTTTTTCAATTCGGAAGCGAATTTTTCCAGCGTTTCGCCGTCGGGGATCCATTCCGGACGGGCGGGGCGTTCGCTGCCCAGGGCGGCGGCCTTGGAATCTCCGTAAGGATGGTACGGGAGCAGCTCCGCGTATCGACAGTGACCGAGCCGGGAGAAGATATCCGCCGCCTTTTCGGCGCGGTCAATGTCGATATTGACGCCGTTCACCATTATAAGCCTGAGGACGGTGGGTATCCCCTCCCGGTCACAGGCAAAGAGGTTGTCAACGTCCCGCCTGCCCTGGGCGCCGGTATATTCCGTCAATCTTCCGTCGTCGGAATCCTTATAGTCCCACAAAAGCAGGTCGACGCATTCAGCCAGCCGGGGCACTATAGCAGCGTCAAAAAAGCCACAGGTCTCCACCGCGGTGCCGATCCCCGCTTCCTTGCACTTCTTGAGGAGTTCTATCGACTCCTCTGCCTGCAGGAGCGGCTCCCCTCCCGAAAGAGTCACGCCTCCGTTATCTGCGTAAAACGCCTTGTCCCTCAATACCGTTTCGAATATCTCGTCAACGCTTTTGACTTCGAGCGTGCGCTCCAGCGAACGCGCCGGGCAGGCGTCGGCGCATTGTCCGCAGCCGGAACAGTTTTCACGGTCAAATACGTGGATGCCTTCGGGGAACGAATGGCAGCCCTTCGGGCATACGGCTTCGCAGGCGCCGCAG